>JAGHAJ010000093.1 GCA_021161545.1 Synergistota bacterium
AGATACACGTGTAGGAGATACCATAATGCTTGCAGAAAAACCTCTAAAAGAGCCCTTACCCGGATACAAAAGGGTGAAACCAGTGGTATTTTGTGGATTTTACCCGATTGAGCGGGAGAGTTACCCCGCTTTAAGAGATGCATTACAGAAGCTTCAGCTCAACGATGCAGCGTTTACCTATACACCAGAAAATTCAGTCGCACTCGGATTTGGATTCAGATGCGGCTTCCTTGGAATGTTACACATGGACATAATCAAAGAGAGGCTCAAAAGGGAATTTGGACTCGAACTTGTAGCAACCGTTCCAAACGTAATATACAAAGTGGGGTTAAAAAATGGCACAGAAGTGGAGATAAACAACCCTGCAATGTTCCCACCAGTAGGAGAAATAGAGTATATAAAGGAACCATACACAAGGGTAACAGTGTTCACCCCCTCAGAATTTATAGGACCAATAATGAAAATAGTCCAGAACAAGAGAGGCACATACATAGAGATGCAATATGTAAATCCTACAAGGGCTATGTTAACCTATGAAATACCTTTATCGGAGATAATACTTGACTTCCATGATAAGGTAAAGTCCGTAAGTAGAGGGTACGCTTCGTTCGACTATGAGCAAATTGGTTACAGAATATCTGAACTGTTAAAGGTTGATATTCTAATAAACGGTGAGCCAGTCGATGCACTATCATTTATCGTCCACAAAGACCACGCACACCATAAATCACAGATGCTACTAGATAAACTGAAAGAGCACATACCAAGGCAGCTATTTGATGTAAATCTCCAAGCAGCCATAGGTAAAAGGGTTATATCAAAGCGTGTTATAAAGGCGCTAAGAAAAGATGTTCTTGCAAAGTGCTATGGCGGAGATGTAACAAGAAAGAAAAAACTACTGGAAAAACAAAAAGAGGGGAAAAAGAAGATGAAACAGATAGGTAGAGTAAACATACCGCAGGATGCCTTTCTTGCGTTCTTGAAGATCAACGAATGAGCCCAAAGAGCTTCTCTCTAAACATTCTTACTGTGGCAGCTATGTTCTCCTGGGACAGAATAGCAGAGACAACAGCTACACCACTTGCACCAGCATGTATCACGTTATCCATGTTTTCCAGTGTTATTCCCCCTATAGCAACAACTGGAATATCAACTGCAGAAACAATATCTGCAAGACCATCAATACCAATCAATACAATATTATCTTTGGTAGTAGTTGGATACACGCTGCCAGCACCAAGATATGTTGCACCCTTCTGAGCTGCACGGACAGCCTCTTCTACACTGTGAACTGTCACACCGATAATAAAATCTTCAGGAGCCAGCTTCCTTACCTCTTCAACTGGAAGGTCATCCTGTCCTACATGAACACCATCAGCACCACCCAAAAGAGCCACATCTACCCTATCATTTACGATGAGCTTAACACCATTTGCATGACAGACCTTAACAAGCCTTTTTACAATGCGAAGTAAATTCCTGTCCTTCCTGTGCTTATCCCTTATCTGAACAATCTTAGCTTCCCCTTCTATAAAAGCCTCTACTATCTCCTCATGAGACCTTAACGCAACCTCTTCATCAGAAATCAGATACAAAGCCAAGTCCAACATGTTCATCCTCCTAAAAGATAGAGTTCGTTCAAAAATCTCGACTTAAAGTCACCGGGTGCATCCATGCCAACAGCAGCCCTTACGGAAATTGCCTTTACCGCTTGAAGGCTCAACACAGAAGCCTCAAATGGTTCTCTAATAGTCAGCAAAGAAGCCACTATAGAACCTATACAACACCCTATACCAGAGACCTGCTTTAAAAACGGTATCCCACCCGTAATCAGAATCATATCATCACTAAAGGCAACAAAATCCACCTTCCCTGTAGAGACAACCACACAATCATACTTATTCGATATCTTTTCAAGCATAGGGGCAATTTCATCATCAGTCATATCTTTTGTACTCTCTATTCCCTTAAAAGACACATGCTCTCCCAAGATTGCAGAAATCTCAGATGCATTACCTTTGATTACATCTATTCTGTAATTTTCAAGGATATCCAGAACGAAATCCCTTCTGAAAGAAGAGACATTGCTCCCAACAGGGTCTAAAACCACAGGTAAACCTCTTTCCCCTGCCACCCTCAACGCCTCTTTAATAGCAAGCATTCTTTCATCCGTAAGATTACCCGTATTCACAAGCAAGCTATCAGCAACAGAAAGTATCTCTTTCACCTCTTTAAAGCTCACAGGCATAACAGGATGTGCACCAATAAAAAGAGTACAATCAGCCTGAAACTCTGCTGAAACAAAGTTTGTTATTTGAACAACTACGGGTGATTTTTCCCTTAACTCCCTAAAAGCCTTCTCAACTTCTGTAAAATCCATCACTTCACACTCCTAATATTGTGATAAAGCGGACCAAACCCGTGCCCTATATTATCAGGTGCCTCTCTTATAGCCATATTAACATACCTATGGGCACCAGAAACAGATGCATAAACATCTTTTCCTTTCGCAAGGCTCGAAGCTATAGCAGAAGAAAGCGTGCACCCCGTGCCATGGGTATTTTTTGTATCTATCCTATCAGACTGAAATACATAGGAATTACTCCCATCATAGAGAATATCTACCACCTTAGAATATCCTTTCAAATGCCCACCCTTAAGTAAAACGTACCTTGCTCCCTTATTAGCTATCATCCTGGCTGCCTCTTTCATATCCACAGGGCTGGTTATCTTCATTCCACTGAGAATCTCAGCCTCCGGGATATTGGGGGTCAGGACATAAGAAAGTGGAAGTATATGTTCTATGAAAAAACCCACAGCTTCTTTCTTCATAAGGATAGAACCGCTCTTAGAAACCATCACTGGATCTACCACTACCATCCTCATATCATACGCAATCAGTTTTTCAGATACCACCTTCATTATCTCCACATTTGATAACATACCAATCTTTACAGCATCTACGTTTATATCGGTTGCAATTGCATCTATCTGACTGGCAACAACACCAGAAGGCAAATCAAACACAGAAAGAACTTCAACAGTATTCTGAGCAGTCACAGATGTTATAACAGAAACACCATAGACGTTAAATGCAGCGAATGTCTTAAGGTCTGCTTGAATGCCAGCACCTCCTCCCGAATCAGAACCAGCTATAGTCAGTGCAATACCATCATACTTCATGATAAAGCCTCCTCATTACAAGATAAAAGCTGCCAGAAACAACCATGCTTGGTATAGATGCTCCAATCCACGGCATCCTGATAGTTATAAACTCGTATACTCCAAATCCCAGCAACCACGAGAAGATAGCACACCAGTTCACTCCTTCACTATACCAATACATACCCCCTATTCTATACAACTCTTCCACCACTAATCTACCTTTCCTAACAATAAAGTAATCCGCAAGGACTACGCCAAATATAGGACAGAACATTCCTCCTATAAGCAACAGAAATCCTTCATAAGCGTCCGGAAGGAATATCAAACCAAGGACAGTACCAACAGCCCCCGCAATTACCATAGTCCACAATCTATTCAGGCGTGGAAAGAGGTTTAAAGAGGAAATAGCAGTGGAGTAAATATCAAGAAATGTAGATGTTATAGTAGAAAGCAATATTAAAACCAAGGCAGTTCCGGTGAAGCCCATCCCAACCAGGACAGAAACCACATCAGAAGAATTGGTAGCAAGAAATGCCATCAAGCCGAGTATATACATCCATGAACTACCTACAAAGTATCCAACCCATGCACCCCAAAATGCTCCACTTATGCTTCTTGAATACCTTGAATAATCACATATCAAAGGCAGCCACGAAACTGGCATGGCTATAACGATGTCAAGCGCCAATCCGAAGGGCATATTGCTACCTTTAGTCTGAAAAGAATATCCTCCTACCAGTAAGTAATAGCTCGTTAATGCACAAACGACAACGAGAATAGCAACACCTACCCTGTTAGCCCACCGCCAACACTTAGAACCTCCAATAGCCCAGATAGTAGTAGCAACTCCTATAATAACTACCCACGAACTCTTACCTATACAGGGATATGCTCTAACTGCAGCATCTGAAGAGACTATTAACATTATAGCCGTCCATCCCGTGAGCTGTATAACATTCAGTACACTCCCAATGTAAGAGCCCCTCAAACCAAAGGAAGGTCTCAGCGAAACCATAGCTGGAATACCGTACTTTGCCCCAACAATGCTACCAAGTGCAAAAGGCGTATTACCTATAAGATGCCCCAGAACTATCACAAATATCCCCATACCCACTCCAAGAGGTGCAAGCATCCCTCCAGCCCATACCTCAGCCAGAGATATAGCTGCCCCCACCCACAATAAGAATTGGTCCATCCCGGTAAGATTACGTCTCTCGGGAGATATTGGTCTTATGTCCAGCATTCAGACTGAACCTCCTCCTCACAATCTTTATAAGCAGAAATCCAAGCAAACTCCCTGGTATACTGCTACTCAAAAACGCTATCTGTAAGGTAAACCACCCCAAGTGATACCCCACATACGGCATTACTAACCACACACTAAGGGTAGCACCTATGGGACCAGTACCTATAGGTTCAAGCAAAGCTACCCAGTCCTTCTTCACCCACATATAGAAAATTCCTACTACAATACCTCCGGGAATACCACCAGGAAAGGCAAATATAGTACCCGTCCCCAAGATATTCCTCAGTAAGGCTGCAATCAAAGAGACAATTCCTGCCCATACAGGCCCAAGAAATACACCCGCAATAGCGTTCACCATGTGCTGAAAAGGAAAGACCTTGGTAGGTCCTACAGGTATATAAACTCCACTAAGAACCACGCACAAAGATACCAAAACAGCTGAGAATACAATCTTCCTCAAATCCGTCTTCCACCTCTCAACTTTCTCAAAATCAGTGGCACGAGTATTAGTGCTATAACAAGATTAGGCACAGTAGTGGTACCATTATATATTGCAGAATAAACCAGCGGGCTTACACCCTTAGGCGCGTAAGACGCAAAGAATACCACACCTGAAAGCCAATGGGAGAAAAATTTACCAGCTATACCTGCTACTATTCCAAGATAGATATTCGAAAACATGCCACTTATACCCAGAAGAGCAAACGGCAAGGGATAATCAAGCACAATCTGAAGAGGATGAACGAAGTATGGATCTGATACCATAATTAGTAAACCCAAGATACTCCCCGCTATAACTCCTCTCCTCCAGCCACGGAGGATAGCATAAACAATTACAGGGATATTTTCAAGGGTTATAGAGCCACCCTGTGGCATGTGATAAAGCTTTATGAAAGAAAGGCCAAATGCAATACCTGCTACCAATCCTATTTCTGTCACATCCTTGCTCTTTAACATGTAGTTCACCCCCATAAAAAAGGTCCCCTGGGAAACCAGGGGACCTAAATGATATACCTGTTCTTCATCCCTTCGCTGGCATTACCCAGAGCAGGTTCAACGGGTCGACAGGTTAGTACCTATCCTCTCAGCCCCTAAGAAGGGACTCCCCGCAAATATAAAGTTGTCAAGTCCTAAATATTATACCACACCCATCAACCGCATGGTTAAACCAAATTAAGTCTGTTTCATCCGAGCCTTTGCTGCTTCAAGCCAGCTCAGGAAAAATACAATGAACACACCAACAAACAGACCAGCCACAAGCGCAACTGCAAGGATAAGAGAACTCCTCCGTGAAACACTTATTACTACAGGAGGCTGGATTATGTCAAATAAGTTAAAACCCTTCAACTGGCTAACCAACTCACTTTCACGAAGTTTCAAACTCGACAACTCAGATTGCAGTCTTGCAAGTTTTTCTTTGTAGGAGACAATCTGAGAAGCTACAGTCTCCTGATGCCTCATCAAAGAGTCCATCCTTAAAGACATAAGCTGATAGAGGTTCACATACAGCAACCTATCAGCACCTTTTATATTATCTATCTCTCTACGAGCGGTAAGCTCTTTTACTTCGCTATCCAGCTTGTTTATCTGAGTGGAAATATTATTCTTAAGGATACTAAGTCTATCAATCTCTGAGATAAGTGCTTTTATAACCGTATTGTCCTTCTTTATGCCTTCCCTAATGTCTGAAAGATACTCCTTTACCTTTCTCATAGCCACAACAAGGTCAGGAAAACTCTTATAGCCGCGAAGGAACGACAAAAGGGCACTAAACTGCTTGACAAACTCCGATGGTTTAGTAGTAGTATAGGAAACCGTGAGTAAACTCGTACCTCGAGGGGTAGAAATAGTCCACTTGATCTTATCTCCATTAAAGAACTTAACACTAAAGAACTTACTTAAAAGCGCCTTATCATTAAGAAGCGCCTTAAGAGTAGTAGTAGTAGTAGTAAAAACCCTGTTATCAACCACTATACGATTCGGCAGTAATACTGCCTCCACAACATACTTCCTGGGAGCAACCTTGATGTAAACAAAAGCTCCAATTAGAAATAAGAAAGTAACAGACAGTATCAGCCACTTCCTACGCCATATCACTAACCACAATTCGTAGAGGTCAATCTCATCATCCCGATACAACCTGTTTTCCACTATTAAACTATTCCCTTCTCTTTGAGCTTTTTCTCCCATCTCCACGCGGTCTCCACTATGAACGAAAGGTTATCATGTTGAGGCTGCCAACCCAGCCGCTCTTTAAGTTTAGTACTATCTGCAATGAGTTCCGCAGGGTCTCCCGGTCTTCTATCTGCCTCAACTACAGGAAAGTCAACCCCTGTAACCTCTTTGACCACCTCTACAACCTCCTTTACAGAATATCCATGACCATAGCCACAATTAAAGACATCACTTTTTCCACCTTTAAACAAATAGTCCAGAGCGTATATATGAGCCTTAGCAAGGTCACCTATATAGATATAATCCCTTACGCCAGTTCCATCCTTTGTAGGATAATCTGTACCGTATATTTCCAGCTTATCAAACTCCCCCAGTGCAGTTTTAACAGCCCTTGTAATAAGGTGTGTTGCCTCTGGTGATAGCTGCCCTATCCTGGCATCCTCATCAGCACCGGCCACATTAAAATACCTCAAAGAAACATATCTAAATCCCTTATTCGCATTCGAGTAATCTGCCAATATCCTCTCCACAGCTACCTTAGAATAGCCATAAGGATTAATTGCTTCAAGAGGTGCATCCTCCCTTACAGGGACTTCCTTAGGGATTCCGTAAACTGCAGCAGTAGAAGAAAACACCATATAAGGTACAGAAAACTTATCCATCATCTCAAGGAGATTTATACTGTTCGAAAGGTTGTTTTTATAGTATTTAAGGGGTCTCTCCACACTCTCCGGTACAATTATAGAAGCCGCAAAATGCATAACAGCATCAGGCTTAAACGAGGAAAAAACATCACACAAAGTCCTGTAGTCAGAAAGGTCTGCTACCACCAATTCTCCATAAAGCACCGCCCATCTGTGACCTGTAGAAAGATTATCATAAACCACAATGTCGTGCCCGATTTCACCAAGTAGCTTAACAACATAGCTTCCTATGTACCCTGCTCCACCAGTAACCAAAACTCTTGCCACAAGACTGCCCCCTTTTTGCCTATTATAACATATTTTTTCAAAAAATAAGGTTTCAAATCTGGGTCGATCTGTGATAATATAATAGACAGGTAATAGAAGGGGGCATAGCTCTAATAGTGATAGAGAAAAGAATCAAGGTTGGAGTAGTAGGTGTTGGATACCTGGGTAGGCATCATGCAAGGATATATTCGGAGATGCCGAATGTCGAATTAGTAGGTGTAGTTGACATAGACAAAAAGCGTGCAGAAGATATAGCAAGAATATACCAAACTGCACCTTACTATGACCATACTACATTTATAGAAAAGGAATCTCCAGATGCTGTGAGTATAGTTGTACCCACAACAAGCCACTTTGAGATCGCAAGGGATTTTCTTGCAAAAGATATCCATATACTCGTTGAAAAGCCCGTGACAAGAACTGTAGAGGAAGCCGCAGAACTGCTGAAAATG
>JAGHAJ010000230.1 GCA_021161545.1 Synergistota bacterium
CTTAGTACTGCTGTTATACTGTCCCATATATCCTTGTCTGTTATAGTCTTGTTTATTACATTTCGTAATCTTTGCGTTGCTGCCTCTGGTGCAAATGTGAACCCTGTTTTCTTGAGGCTACTTATCATTTCTGCCAGTTCAACTGAAAAGGAATCCATTCGCAGGGATGGAAGGGATATGGAAATGTGTTTATCTTTATATCTGCTTAGCAATTCTCTTACCAGCGGGACAATATTTGTGTAGTCTCCCGAGCTCAATGATGTTAAGGAAATATCTGAATACCCAGAGTGTCTTAAAATTTCATCCACGAGATGGATTATAGTGTCCATACTTCTTTCTCTTACGGGTCTGTATATAAACCCTGCTGAGCAAAATCTACAACCTCTATTGCACCCTCTAAATATCTCTACACTTCCTCTATCGTGAACGCTTTCTATCCAAGGTATAGGTGTGATAGTGGGGTAGGGGACTGTTTCTATATCTTTCACAATGCTTTTCTTTACTGGTATTACCGAGTTTTCTACGGGGTCAATGCTCTTTATTGTGCCGTCCTTGAAGTAATATACTTTGTAGAACTTGGGGACATATATTCCTTGAAATTTTGATATTTCCTTTATGAATACCTTTCTCTCCGCTCCTGTCTCCTTCCATTCTTTTAACGTATCTATCAGCTGTGGGATGACTTCTTCTCCGTCACCTATGACAAAGAAATCAAAAAACTCCCATAAGGGTTCAGGGTTAAATGCGTTTGGTCCACCTCCAACAACGAAAGGGGAAGTCTTCCATCTATTTTCACTCTTTATTTCTATTCTTCCTAATGCAAGCATGTTCAAAATATTTGTATAACTCATCTCATATTGCAATGTGAACCCTACTATGTCAAATTCTCTGAGTGGTATGTAGTTTTCAAGGCTCATTAGTGCGACATTATCTTTTTTCATACATTCTTCCATGTCTATCCACGGGGCAAATACTCGTTCTGCAGAGGCATAAGGTATATTATTTATAATATTATAGAGGACCTTAAATCCTATATATGACATACCTATTTCATAAGTATCAGGGAAAGCTAAAGCTACTTTAACTTTGACTTTCTGTGGGTCTTTTATAGTTGTTCCTAATTCATTACCTATGTATCTACCAGGTTTTTGAACTGTCCTTAAAGTGCTCTGTATCCACTTAAGATACTTTGTTTTGTCTGTAGACATTTAGTATCACTCCTACTGCAGCCATGTTGGATAATATAGAGCTACCACCATAGCTGACGAATGGTAGGGGAACACCCGTTATGGGCATTATTCCTATACTCATACCTATGTTTATAAGGACCTGTGAGAATAGCATCACCATAAATCCCACCACTAAGTATTTCCCAAACATGTCTAATGTATAAGTGGCTATAGTTGCCATTCTGAAAAACAGCAAAGTGTAAAGTATTACCAGTATCATGGAGCCTATGAATCCAAGCTCTTCCGCTAATACGCAAAATATGAAGTCTGTATGCCCCATGGGGAGAAATCTAAGTTCATGCTGTGTTCCTCTAAAGAATCCTTTGCCAAATAGCCTCCCTGAGCCTACTGATATTTTTGCCTGTATTAGATTGTAACTTGCCCCTAAAGGGTCTGATTGATACAGAAATGAGAGGATACGTTTTTTCTGGTAGTCTGCAAGTTTATGCCACACAAATGGAGAAAGGATAGCCACAGAGATGAAACCGTAGATAAAGTACCTGATGGGAATACCAGACACGAATAGAATACCAACGCTTATGAATGCAATGAGCATTGCAGTTCCCAAATCGGGCTGTTTTACAACTAGCAAAAATGGTATGCCTACAATGATGAGAGATAGCGCCACAATCTTTATTGCTCGCATCTTCCTGCCATACTTGCTCAAGAAGTGGGATAAGAAAATTACCATAGAAACCTTTAGAAACTCTGACGGTTGAACCAGAAAAGGTCCCACATTTATCCATCTTCTTGCTCCCAAAGATATATGCCCTTTTATCATCACAATGAGAAGCAGGATTACAGATGTTATGTACAGAAGGAATGATAATTTATCCCATATATGATAGTCTACAAGGCTGATTATAAACATACTTACAGTAGCAATTGTAACCCATACTACTTGCTTTGCAAAATAAAGATGCCTCCCACTTATATTTCCCTTGTAGAGGGTGGCACTGTAAAGAGTTGTGAGACCGAGAGTTATAAGCAAAAATAGTATGAAAAGAAGGTACGGATCAAGCCCCTTTATCCAGCTTTTCAATTCAATTTTCGGCACCCCGTTTCACCTTTACTATAGGGATACTTGTAACCAATGCCACCGTGCTACCTTCTCTCTCAAGCGTTATGTCTATGTTTTCCTCCTTTATTACGAGCCGTTTAGAGATTACACTTATAATCTCTGCACGGATCTCTTCCAGTATTTTGGGAGAAATGTCTGTCTTATCATAGACAAGAGCAACTCTCAACCTATCTTTGGCTATTTCTTTGCTACTCTTACCACCGATTCCAAGCATAGTTCTTAGTTTTTTGAACATTTTAGTGGCTCCCCCTTTACTTTCCCCACATATCTTTTATCCATCCAAACAACCCCTTTTTTCTACGTTCCTCAAGCTTTAGCCACGGTACATTTTCTCCCAGTATCCTTCTTGCTATATTTATAAATGCTTTTCCAGCTAAAGAGTTGTCATCCATAACTATGGGTTCGCCTTTATTTGTAGATATTATTATTTCTGGATCTTCTGGAACTATGCCTATAAGCTTTATAGAAAGAATATCTATTACATCCCTGACATCGAGCATATTTCCTTCAACTACCATTTCAGGTCTTATCCTGTTTATTATAAGAGAATGTTCCTTTTTCCCCATCGAGTCAAGCAATCCTATTATCCTATCGGCATCTCTTACTGCCGATACTTCTGGAGTTGTAACCACAAGTGCAATGTCTGCACCGGTGGCTGCATTTCTGAATCCTGCCTCTATCCCTGCAGGGCTATCTATAAGGACAAAGTCAAACATTTTTTTGAGTTCTGAAACTACTGTTACCATTTGTTCTGATGTTACTGCATCCTTGGTTCTTGCCTGTGCAGCAGGTAATAGATACAGGTTTTCTGCTCGCTTGTGCCTTATAAGTGCCTGTTTTACACCGCATGCACCTTCCACTATGTCTACAAGGTTATATACTACTCTATTTTCAAGTCCAAGCACTACGTCGAGATTCCTCAATCCTATATCTGCATCTACAACTGCCACTCTCTTGTTCTTCATGGATAGAGCAATTCCTACATTTGCAGTGGTTGTCGTTTTGCCCACGCCCCCTTTTCCCGAAGTTATGACTATAGCTATACCACCCATAAATTATCCCTCCTGCTTTTTATAAATATCTGAGCACCATACTTTCCTCTTCTATGAAGATTATGGCAGGTTTTTCCTGGAGCTTTTCTTTTTCCTTTGAAAAATCCGACCAGTATTTTCCTATTGTGACATATTGTGGAAAAAGCCTTATTGCTGCAATAAATGCATCCTTACTTTTGTTTCCAGCGCGAGCTATACCTCTAAGCGCTCCAAGCACCACTATGCTTCCTGATGCAGATACTTCTCCATCAGGATTTACATCTCCTACTATAAGGATGTTGCTTTCGGACTCTATTTTCTGACCTGATCTTATTGTCCCTTCTACTCTTTTCCACATTTCATATTCACTTTCTGCACCGCTTTGCAGTCCTTCAGCACTCCTACTCACAGAAAATCCATACTTACTTAAGAGCAGATAACTCCTTTCATCAAGAGATACAAATCCTTTCAACCCAACAGACAATGCATCGAGTAACTCAAGCAATGTTGTAATTTCCTTTCTGCTTATCTCTCTATTTCCTATATCAAGGATAATGCTTGAATTAGTAAAAAACTCATTATCAAGTTTCTTCCTCAACATGGATAAAGCTATCTTCCAGGGAATATCCTCGGGTATACCTGTGACGATACCACCTTTTATGCCCTTTATTTTGACTTCCCTTTCCATTTCTTCATATCCTCCTCGATAACCTTTTTTGATATGGTGGCTGCAATTTCCCCTCCGTGTCCACCATGCTCTACCAATGTAACCACCACTATCTTTGGCTTTTTAACAGGTGCAAACGCTACAAACCATGCATGGTCTTTTCCATGTGGGTTTTGTGCTGTCCCAGTCTTTGCCGCAACACTTAAACCTTCTATCTTGCATCTTTGCCCTGTGCCTTTTTCTACAACCCCCTGCATTGCCCTCTTTACGAATTCTATTTCTCGATGCGTAAACGGTAATCTTCTTATGATTTTCTTTTTTAATTTTAGCACTTTACCGTTGGGTTCTTTTATGTATTTTACTATATGTGGCTGTAAAAGATAGCCACCATTTGCAACAGCAGATATGAAAACAGCCATCTGGATAGGAGTTACAAGTAGAAATCCCTGTCCTATGGAAAGATTCACGGTATCACCCGGAAACCATATTTGATGAAATACCTTTTTTTTCCATGACGGAGTAGGGAGTATGCCTTTATGCTCTCCAGGCAAATCTATACCTGTTTTACTTCCAAACCCACATAGTTTTGCATATCTATCAATGGTTTTTACGCCTATCTTATAACCTGCATTATAAAAGTATACATCACAAGAATGGATGATCGCGTTTTTAAGGTCTATCCATCCGTGACCACCAAGTTTCCAATCTTTCCATACGTACTTCCCTATATTGAATGTTCCACTACAAAATATCTTCTTGGTTGGGGGTATTACCCTTGTACGTAACACTATGAGTGCCATCAGTATCTTGAATGTAGACCCTGGCGGGTAAACACTTTGTATTGCTCTGTTGTCAAATGGATGACTTAACTGCGTTGTTAGTCTCCTCCACTCCTTTGCGCTAAATCCCCATATAAACATATTGGGATCGAATGATGGCTTTGATACCATAGCTATTATTGAACCGTCATTAGGATTCATTGCTATGACGGTACCGCTGTATTCTCCAAGTGCTTCATATGTCGCCTTCTGTAAGGCAGTATCTATGGAAATAGTAATATTGTCCCCCCTTGCCGGTGGATCTTCTTTTATCACCTTTATAAGATTTCCCTTCGCATCCACTTCTACTTCTTTTTTGCCTATTTTCCCTCGTAGGTATGATTCATAGGTTTTTTCAACACCTGCTTGCCCTATCCAATCATCTCCTTTATACCCTTTTTCACCAAGCTTTCTAAGCTGTTTCTGGGTTATTCTGCCTACATAACCAATTTCATGGGCAAATAGCTTTCCCACTGGGTAAAACCTCTTTGGTATTACAGCAACATACACATCCGTATTACTCCCCAAGAAAGCTTTAACCCTTGCTACTTGCGATATGCTTAAGTTCTCTTTTATGATAATTCTTTTTCCACCGTATTTCAATCCCTGCTTAAATCTACTTAAGAGAGTTTGGCTATCAAATTCCAGCAGTGCAGATATATCTTTTACCTTTCTTGATATTTCTTCTACTTTCTTTTGGTTTTCCGCATTGGCGATGAGTGCAAATACCGGTCTGTTAAATGCTAAGACCTTCCCGTTTACGTCATAGATGTTTCCCCTTATGGGCTTTATATCTATAATTCTTACCATATTGTTCTTTGCAAGTTCTGCGTAATAGTCTCCTTTTATTATTTGGAGATACCAAAGTCGTGCTGCAACGACCAACATAGCAATACCTATCAGCAACATAACTATAAAAAACCTCTTCTCAAATTTATCTGTATTCCACATACTATTCCATTTCCTGCTCCTTTTTATGTATGATTAGGGATACAAACAAAACTGCTATTAGATTAAAAAATGATTCTTTGGTGATGTTTAGCATATCTATCTTATAACCAAGAATTGCTGTCATTATGGAAATGGTGATAGCTTCTTTCAGCAATACTGCCAGTAATGAAAGTTTGAGTAATTGAGGCAGAGATAATTCGCTAAGTTGATTTTTGGCGTGGGTTACTGAAAACATGGCCAGAGAATACACTAAGGCATTCAGGCCTATTAAGGTACCATAAGCAGCATCTGTAAGAGTTCCCACTAAGAAGCCTATGATTGCCATATAATTCCTATTTTGTGAAACCAGTGATAAATAGAATAGTACGGCAAATACAACGTCTATACCGAGCCTTTTTAGACTTACATAGTATATCCAACTTGACTCTAAGGATATCGCTAACCACAGGAGAACACTCCATACGACTATCCTAAGTACCATTACTTCTTTCCCTCAATATAACAAAAACCTCTTCTAATCTGCTGAGATCAACATACGGTACAACTATTGCAGTGATATATAGGGGTCTTTTCTTTATTTTTACAATTCTTCCAATAGCTATTCCCTTTGGAAATGTGCCACCAAATCCTACAGTTATCACTTTATCACCAATCCTTATGTCAGCACTTAATGGCAAGTAATTAAGGTAACAGAATCTCTCTCCACTCCCAGAAAGTACACCCGTGTTTCTGGATCTCTCTATCATGGCACCTATGGAGAATCCTCTATCTGTGAGCAAGATTACCTTGCTTCTATCATGGTAAACTTCTTTCACTCTTCCTACCAGTCCTCTATATGTGATTACCGCCATACCCTTTCTTATGTGGTCCCTCTCTCCTTTATTTATAAAGATGGACCTAAGATAATATACTGGAGACCACGCTGTAACAGATGCTATTAGTACCCTATAATGGATTTTTCTTTTAAGACCAAGAAGCTTCCTTAACCTTTTGTTTTCTATCTTTTCCTCTATTAGTTTTGATATTTTATAATTTAGGTAGTCTATTTCCTTTTTGAGTTTTTTATTCTCCTTTGCGGCACTATTTAACGCATTTATACGTTGAATAATATC
>JAGHAJ010000179.1 GCA_021161545.1 Synergistota bacterium
TATGGGGTCATACTCATAAATGACCAGGGATTTCAGACCTCTCCTGCTATGGGTATCCATATGAGCTACGTTTACATGCTGTATCCCATGGTAGCTCCAATTATATTGGTACACTTGATTGCAGGTATCATTAAGGTGGTGAATGAGTGATGGGATGGTTACTTTTCGGTTCGTTTTTCATACTCATGCTGATTAGTGTACCCATAGGTGTCTCTATTGGTATTGCAGCCGTAATTATCCTCTTAATTAGTGGAATACCTTTAGAAATAGTACCTCAAACCATGTTTGCAGGGAACAACGCATTTGCTCTCGTTGCAGTTCCATTCTTCGTGCTTGTCGGTGATATATTGGCACGAGGCGGAATATCTGAAGAAATTGTCGCATTTGCAGACGCTACACTCGGTAGGTTAAAAGGTGGTCTATCTATTGTCTCTATAGTTGCTTCTATGTTCATTGCGGCAATATCAGGCTCCGGAGCTGCAACTACTGCAGCTGTTGGTTCTGCCTTGATTCCAGAACTTGAAAAAAGAAAATACGACGTGGATTTTTCAGCAGCACTCATAGCTTCAGCAGGTACTATAGGAGTTGTAATACCTCCAAGCGTCCCAATGGTACTATATGGTGTCATAGCAGGAGAATCTGTATCAAAGCTATTCATGGGCGGGTTTATCCCTGGAACACTAATGGGTTTAGCACTAATCCTCATAGCAGTGAGAATGGCATATAAGAAAAATTATCCCAGAGGTGCAAAGGTAAGTATAGGAAAAGTGGGAAAGTTATTTATAAGGGCCCTTTGGGGTCTCATAGCCCCTTTAATAGTGCTTGGAGGAATATTTTCAGGGGTTTTTACACCTTCCGAAGCCGCTGTAATTGCGGTGGATTACGCTGTATTCGTTGCATTTTTCGTTTATAAAAAGTTAGATCTCAAAAAATTCTACAATCTTGTGGTAACCGCTGGTGTAACATCCTCGCTTGTAATGTTCGTAATAGCCACAGCTAAGGTTTTTGGGTGGGGACTCGCATTTTACCAGATCCCAGAGAAAATAGCATCTACTATGTTACATGCTGTGGGTAACAGCAGCTTCTGGGTCTTCCTTATAATAGACATCATAATACTAGTAGCAGGTATGTTCATGGAAACAGCCTCTTCTTTAATCATACTAACTCCTATATTTCTCCCAACAATTGCTAAGCTGGGTGGAAATCTGATCCATTTTGGTCTGATGATCGTAATAGGTCTTGCTATCGGAATGGCAACTCCACCGGTTGCAATAAACATATATATGGCAAGTGCTATAACCGGTCTATCTCTGGAAAAGATAAGTAGAAGAATACTACCAATGGTCCTCGCTCTCATAGCAGTACTTTTAATAGTAACCTATGTACCATCTATAACCTTATATCTACCAAATTTAGTCCTCTCTCACTGAAGAAAGGAGATGATAAAGATGCTAAGAAGAGTGCTTATATCCAAAATTCACCGTGCCACAGTTACAGACTCAAACCTAAACTATGAAGGAAGCATCACAATAGACAGAAACCTAATGGAAATAGCAGGTATCTTGCCATACGAAGAAGTCCTCATAGCAGATATAGATAATGGTAGCAGGTTCACCACCTATGTAATAGAGGGAGAAGGTGGAGAAGTATGCCTAAATGGAGCTGCAGCAAGAAAAGTAGCCATAGGGGATAAAGTAATAATTATGGCATTCGGCCTCGTAGAAGAGAAAGAGGCAAAAAAGATAAAGCCCAAAATTATACATGTTGACGATAAAAATAGACCTGTGAAATCATGAACATATACGGTAGGATTCCCATAATAGAAGCACTAAAAGGCAATGCCAACATAAAGAAGGTGATGATATCAAATAGTGCAAAAGGAAAACAAGTCTCAAAGATAATCCACCTGGCAAAGGAACAAGGCATTCCCATCCAGATTGTCCCACCTAAAAGCTTAAATAAATATACAAGTTCTTTAAAACATCAAGGTGTAGTTGCCATATCTGCAGATTACACATATTTCAGCATACCAGAATTGCTAAAGGAATCTCCACAGATAATACTACTTCTTGATAGAGTAGCAGACCCAATGAACCTTGGTGCCATTATTAGAACAGCAGAAGCAATGGGCATAAACAGTATAATACTTCCTGCAAGAGGGAGTGCACCAATAACCTCAACAGTGGTAAAAGCATCAGCAGGGGCAATTTCACACATCAAGATAGCACAAACTCAGAAAATCATCAAAGAGGTAAAAAACCTAAAAGAAAGTGGATTCAACATCATAGGCATAGAAACATCAGGAGAGTCAACTTTTGACGAAATAGATTATTTCCATCCACTCCTTCTCGTCGTAGGAAGCGAGGGCAAAGGCATAAGAAGCTCTTTACTCGAACTGTGCAACTCCACAGTGAAAATCCCAATGTATGGCAAAGTGAATTCCCTCAATGTATCTGTAGCCACAGGAATCGCACTATACGAAGTAGTAAGGCACTACAAAATAGCTACAGAGAAGCATAATACCTCTCCGTAAGGTTTTACGTTCCTTCTCTCCAGGAATTCAAGTAGGACTTCTGTTCTTCTGTAAGTGTATCTATCTTTATCCCCAAGGAATCCAGCTTCAATCGTGCTATTTCAACATCTATATCGTAGGGTATCGTATAAACATCTGGAGACAATCTATTCTTTAAAATATACTCTGCAGATAGCGCCTGATTTGCAAAACTCATATCCATGACAGAAGCAGGATGCCCTTCAGCAGCAGAAAGGTTCACAAGTCTACCATCAGCAAGCAAGTATATTCTCCTACCGTTTTTCAACTTATATTCAGTAACCATAGGTCTTGCTTCCTGCTTTTCCACACTGAGCCTCTCAAGCGCCTCTATATCTATTTCCACATTGAAGTGCCCTGCATTACTCACTATGGCACCATCTTTCATGTTTATGAAAGCTTTCTCTGAAATCACATTTTTGTCTCCCGTAAGGGTACAGAATATATCTCCTACTCTGGCTGCCTCTTCCATGGGCATTACCCTGAAACCATCCATATGAGCTTCGAGTGCCCTTAATGGGTCAACCTCTGTCACTATCACTTGTGCACCCATTCCCCTTGCTTTTTGAGCCAACCCTCTTCCACACCACCCATATCCTGCTACAACAAACGTGGTTCCCGCAATAAGTTTATTTGTAGCCCTAATTATTCCGTCAAGGCTACTTTGACCCGTTCCGTATCTATTATCAAAGAGGTGCTTCGTGTAGGCATCGTTCACCGCTATAATAGGGTATCTCAAGACTCCATCCTTTGCCATTGCTTTAAGCCTTATTACACCCGTAGTTGTCTCCTCTGTCCCACCAACAACATTCTTTAACATCTCCTGATGCTTGGAATGGAGTGTAGAAACAAGGTCTGCACCATCATCCATAGTAATCTGCGGGTTTATGGAAAGCACAGATTCTATATTCTGATAATAAGTCTCCTTGCCTTCACCCTTTATGGCAAAAGTGGGTATTTCAAAGAATTTAACAAGAGCTGCTGCAACATCATCCTGAGTACTAAGAGGATTCGATGCGGTAAGCCTCACATCTGCCCCACCTTCTTTCAATGTAATCACAAGGTTAGCTGTCTCAGTTGTCACGTGAAGACATGCTGCTATCTTCACACCGCTAAGAGGCCTCTCTTTTCTAAACCTCCCAGCAATCTTCCTTCTGAGAACTGGCATATCATTTTCTGCCCATTTGATCTTCTTAAGTCCCATTTCTGCAAGATTCAAATCCTTGACTAAAAACTCCTTCACTTTATCTCCTCCTTCTGTTCAAATACCAACTCTCCATGTTGGAGTTTTATAAGGACCACATGACCTGAAGAGATACTTCCCGAAAGAATAGCCCTTGCCAGCGGATTCTCTATCCTCCTCTGTATAACCCTTCTCAACGGTCTTGCCCCATATACTGGGTCAAACCCCTCTTCAAGCAGGAGTTCCTTTACAGTATCATCCAATTCTATCCTTATCTTCTTCTCTTCCAAGCGCTTATTAAGGTTCTTCATTATCAGTTCAATAATCTTCTCCATATGTCCTCTATCGAGCGGATGAAATACTATTATCTCATCAATCCTGTTAAGAAACTCAGGTCTGAAATGTCCTCTCAGCACATCTAATACCTTTCGCCTAACAACTTCAAAATCTGTCCCTTCTTCTTGTAGCTTCTGGATGTACTCACTACCCAGATTAGACGTCATTATTATTACTGTATTCTTAAAATCTACAGTGTGGCCTTGAGAATCTGTCAGCCTTCCATCATCAAGTATCTGCAACAATATGTTAAACACATCATGATGTGCCTTCTCTATTTCATCCAGAAGTACTACGCTATAGGGACGCTTTCTGACTGCCTCCGTTAGCTGCCCCCCTTCTTCATATCCTACATATCCTGGAGGGGCACCTATTAACCTGGAAACTGAAAATTTCTCCATATACTCTGACATATCTATCCTTATCATTGCTTTTTCAGTATCGAATAGCGCCTCCGCTAAAGCCTTGGCAAGCTCCGTTTTCCCCACTCCTGTGGGTCCTATAAATATAAACGAACCTAATGGCCTGGAAACATCGGATATACCTGCACGTGCTCTCCTTATAGCATCTGCAATAGCTGAAACCGCTTCATCCTGTCCAACAACACGTTCATGCAGTCTCTCTTCAAGGTGAAGCAATTTTTCCCTCTCAGTTTCAAACATCCTGCTTACAGGAATCCCAGTCCAGCTCGATATGACCTGTGCTATGTCTTCCCTACTTACTTCTTCTCTCAGAAGAGGCCTGTCCTTCTGAACGTCTTTAAGCCTATCCTGCAGCTCCTTCAACTCCTTTTCCAACCTCGGTATCTCTCCATACCTTATCTTAGCAACCTTCTCAAGGTCTGCCTCCCTCTCTGCAACTTCCGCATCAAACTTTAGCTGCTCTATTTCGCTCTTTTTCTTCTGGATCTCATCTATTATTTTCTTTTCTTCTTCCCATTGAACTTTCAAAGACTCAAATTTTCCTACAAGCTCTTTTATCTGTTCATCTATCTTAGGGTCCTTAGCAACTTGGTTTTCTATCTTTAACTGTCTTATCTTCCTCTGGAGCTCATCGAGTTCGACAGGCATACTGTCAAGCTCCATCTTCAATCTGGAAGCAGCTTCATCCACAAGGTCTATTGCCTTGTCCGGCAAAA
>JAGHAJ010000276.1 GCA_021161545.1 Synergistota bacterium
ACATTCCATATACCATTTACTATGCTATCTACGCTATAAGGGTCTATTAGTTCTACAGGCGTATCTTCTACATCCCTTAACCATCCCGTTTTAGAAGCAACCACTGGACAACCAGAAACAAGTGCTTCTATTGGAGGTACCCCATACCCTTCATATATAGATGGAAATAAAAGTACATCCGCAAGACTATAAAAATGAGGCATCTCTTCATCTGGGATGTATCCCACAAATATAACATCCTTCTCAAGTGAGAGTTCCCCTATGATGGCTAAATCTCTGCTGTACTTCCACTTTTTAAATCCTACAACAACAAGTTTACCCTCATAACCTCTATCTTTCACCACACGAAAGGCTTGAACAAGCCTACCAAAATTCTTCAGTGGAGTAATTCCTCCAACAAACAACATAAACCTATCTGGTAAACTATATTTGCTTCTAGTCATCTCAAGTACATCTTCTGCTCTAACAATCTTACAAAACTCATTATAAGAACCCCTTATAACCTTTACTTTATCAGTATTCACTCTCAGATACCTTCCAATATCCTGCTTTCCCGATGGGGTTTGTGTAAAAACTACATTAGCCTTCTTATAGTATATTGGCATAGCTATCTTAAAATACATCCTATCATACCACTTAAATACTTCAGAAACAGCAAACTGTTCTGCACCATGGAGGGTAAAAGCTGTCTTGGCCCTTGTAAAAAGGGGAACAGAGAGCTTCGGATTGAATATAACATCTACCCCTTTCCTTACACATACCCATGGAACACCAATCTGATCCCACAAAACTCTGTTTTTCATCCTTACAACATACTCTTCAACATTCTTTCTCTTACCAAAGGTGCCAAGAAATCCTTTATCCTTATATATCAATAAATAATCATTTTCTCTATCTATGTCCAAAAGTGCATTTAACAAGTTAACAGTGTACATGCGAATTCCACCTGGCTCATTAAGGTGCCTCAACATCACCGCTATCTTCATTTTACCTCCACTCTCTTTATAACCTTTGCAGGTGAACCAACTGCGACTGAGTACTCAGGGATATCTTTAATTACAAGAGAATTTGCACCAATAACGCTGTACTTTCCAACCTTTACTCCATCAGCCACTACCACTTTTGTTCCAAACCAACAGTTATTACCTATTACTGTTTCACCCCTTGAAAATCCTGATTGGTCTATTATTTTCACATCTGAATCATACTTATATTCTCCTCCACTCATTGCATAAAAGTAGGCAGCAATCAACACTTCATCTTCTATAACAAGTTTATTCGAAGAAAACAAAACAGAGTTGTGTCCTATGTTCACTCTATCTTTCAGGATAATATCCCCATCTTTGCAATATATTATACAGTTT
Source organism: Synergistota bacterium (assembly GCA_021161545.1). Lineage (GTDB taxonomy): Bacteria > Synergistota > JAGHAJ01 > JAGHAJ01 > JAGHAJ01 > JAGHAJ01. The sequence goes on from JAGHAJ010000276.1 coordinate 1,365, forward strand.
CTACCTATGTAAACATTATTCCCTATTTTTATACCACTGTTTTTGCTTCCCTTTGCATCCACCATGGTGTTATCATCTACAATGACATTATCTCCTATATGAATCTTCAATGGATGTCTAAAAGAAACATTCCTGCCAAATATAACCCCTTTCCCTACCTTCCCGAGTATTAGAGGGTACAACTTCTTTCTCAAGAACAACCCCAAAGCCCCTGGAACACTGCTCGAAAGCAACATCACCAACTCATACTTCAAGAAATACCACAAACTATTGGTGCCCAAAACCAACTCTCTATATTTTGCGAAAGAAGAACCACTCCCTTTAAAAGACTTCTGCACCTTAAACTCTTCCAAGTTAGTCCAACTCCAATTCTCTCTTAAAGTACTCTATGGTCAGTTCAAGCCCTGTTTCTAAGTCCACTTCTGGTTCCCAACCAAGCACTCTTTTCGCCCTCGATATATCCGGTTTTCTTCTTGCTGGATCATCTTTTGGCAATGGCCTAAACTCTATTTTGGATTTACTCCCTGTCAGTTTAATTATCCTCTCAGCCAGCTCTAAGATACTGAACTCCTGTGGATTACCCAAATTTATAGGTCCTATATCTTCAGTTTGTTCCATCATTCTAATAAGTCCCTCTACCATATCACTCACATAGCAGAAAGACCTCGTTTGAAAACCATCTCCATAAACAGTGATGGGTTCACCCTTTAAAGCCTGGAGTATGAAGTTGCTGACCACCCTCCCATCATTCTCCAGCATTCTTGGGCCATACGTGTTAAATATTCTAACAACTCTTATATCTACATTATTTTCATTACGATAATTGAAAAATAGTGTTTCAGCTACCCGTTTACCCTCATCGTAACAACTCCTCGGACCTATAGGATTTACATTACCCCAATAATCTTCCCCTTGTGGGTGTACCTGTGGATCACCATAGACCTCTGAGGTAGAAGCCTGCAAGATCCTTGCTTTGACCCTCTTTGCAAGTCCAAGCATGTTTATCGTTCCTATAACATTTGTTTTCACAGTTTTGATAGGGTTAAATCTATAATGCACAGGCGACGCAGGACAAGCCAAATTATACACTTCATCTACTTCAAGGTATATGGGATTAACAATATCATGACGGATCACTTCAAACTGCTTATTATCCATCAAATGGTATATGTTTTTCTTTCTGCCCGTAAAAAAGTTATCCATGCATAAGACCTCATTTCCCCTCCTCAATAGGGCTTCACAGAGATGCGAACCTATAAACCCAGCTCCGCCAGTTACAAGTATCCTTTTAGCCATCATACAGACTTTCCCCTACCCATACCACAGTAAAATATACCGTATTTTGCCATTTCTCCCGGCTCAAAGATGTTCCTACCATCCACTACTACTGGTGTCTTCATCAATGAGGCAACCCTGCTCAAATCTGCATCTTTAAACTCACCCCACTCTGCAACTACAAGTAGAGCATGTGCTCCATCCACTGCACTATACATGTCGTCCACATACTCGACACGCTCGTCTGGTGGGAACAATCTTTTCATGTTTTCCATCGCCTTTGGGTCATAAAGTCTAAGGTGCGCATCCTCTTTTAAGAGCTCCTTTATAATCTTTATGCTTGGAGCTTCCCTTATGTCATCTGTATCAGGTTTAAATGATAACCCCCAAACAGCAACTACTTTATCCTTCAAAACCCACAGTGCATCTTTAAGTTTATCTATAAACTTTTCTATCCTTTTGAGATTTATCCTATCCACCACCTTGAGTAGCTCAAAGTCCAGGTGGTATCCTTCTCCTATGCGAAACAGAGCCCTCGTATCCTTTGGAAAACATGAGCCACCATAACCAAGCCCTGCATCGAGAAACGCTCTTCCTATTCTGCTATCCAACCCCATACCATCAGCCACCATCTTTACATCTGCCCCTGTCTTATCGCACAAATCAGATATCATATTGATAAAAGATATCTTCATAGCAAGAAACGAATTTGATGCGTGTTTGATCAGCTCTGCAGTTGGTATATCCGTCACAAGGATTTTAGCATTCACGGGGGCATAAAGCTCCAAAAGCATATTTTCTGCTCTCTTTGAATCCACACCTATAACTATCCTGTCTGGATGGAAAAAGTCATAAACTGCCTTACCTTCCCTCAAAAACTCCGGATTGGAAGCTACATCAAAGTCAACCCTCTTCCCCTTGTTGTAAAGCTCAATGGTTCTTTTTATCCACCTTGCGGTATTGACCGGAACTGTGCTCTTTTCAACTATAAGTTTATACCCATCAAGATTCTCTGAAACAGTTCTTGCTACTTCCTCTACCTGAGAAAGGTCTGCTGTACCATCATCAAGGGACGGTGTCCCAACGCATATAAAGATGACATCCGAATTCCTGACTGCAGCCCCAATATCTGTAGAAAAATCCAGTTTACCCTCCTCTAAAACAGATAAAAACAGTTCATTAAGTCCGGGTTCATATATCGGCAGCTTTCCTTTCCCTAACATATCTATCTTATTGATATCTTTATCAACCCCTATTACTTCGTTTCCCAGCTTTGCAAGCCCGACTGCAGTCACAAGCCCAACGTATCCGGTGCCTACAACAGCAACTTTCAAATCCACACCTCCTCCTATCTAAATAAACCATATTTCAGTATGCACCACCCTGCCCTTATACCATCCTTCCAGTTTATCTTTTTGCCTTCTTCATACGTCCTCCCATAATAAGAAATGCCAACTTCGTATATTCTACATCCCATCCTTGCAACCTTTGCAGTTATTTCGGGCTCAAAACCAAACCTATCCTCCTCTATAGTAATACTTTGAATTACCTCCCTCCTGAACATCTTATAACACGTCTCCATGTCCGTGAGGTTTAAGTTGGTAAACATGTTTGAGAGAAGCGTAAGGATTTTATTCCCAATGTAATGCCAAAAGTATAAAACCCTGTGTGGCCCACAGGTAAGAAATCGAGAACCAAATACTACATCTGCTTTACCATCAATTATTGGTTTCAAAAGTTTCTCATATTCTTGTGGATCATATTCAAGGTCTGCATCCTGTATAACAACAACATCTCCCGTAACCTCCCTCACACCACTCCTTATAGCAGCTCCTTTACCCCTATTAGAAGCATGATAGATAACCCTATCTACCACCTTTTCAAGTTTCTCCCTTAAAATCTCTCTCGTACCATCGGTAGAAAAGTCATCTACCACTATTATCTCCAGATCACTAATACCAGAATCCCTTACTTTTTCAATGATAGTCTCTATCGTATCTCTCTCATTGTAGCATGGAATCACAACAGAAAGCTTCATCCTGCGCTCTCCCGGAGCTCAGAAAAATCTATTGTACCAGACTGCAAGGTTCACTAAAGCCCAAAGTATATGATTGTGATTCTGCTTTCTCTCAAGGTGTTCTTCCATGAGCCTGTTTACATACCTTATATTGAGAGTTTCATTTACAATAGGAGAAGTGTTTATTACATCTATCATAAAATCCTTTAACTGCTCTCTCAACCAGTTTTTAGATGGAAAGCTATATCCCTGTTTACCCCTATAAACTATTTTATCTGGTAAGATACCCCTTATGCTTTCTCTAAATATGGCTTTCGTCTTGCTTAACCCTTTCAGTTTATACTTAGAGGGTATTGTAGCATTAAACTCTATCAGTTCATGGTCCAGAAACGGGACCCTTACTTCAAGAGAGTTTGCCATACTCATCTTATCAACCTTCATCAAGACACTATCGGGCATTGTAAATCTCGTATCTACAAATATTTCCCTTTCAAGTCTATCAGTACTATTGCATCTCTCCACAGACCGTCTTATAGGAAAGAACGGATCAAATCTTACCTTGCTCTTAAAGCCAGAGTTATACAGCTTGTCATCCTGTTCTGGATTGGAAAAATACTGCCACCTCATATGAAGTGCTTCCTCCGGTAGCCTTGCTCCCTGAACAAACCTTTTCAAAACATTAACCACCCCTTTCTTTTGGGGCCTATCAGCAAGGTTGTCCACAACTTTCTCTATAAACCCTTTCCTCAAAAAACCCGGAATCATCCTATAATAATTATAAGCCTTACTCGCTTTAAATCTATCATATCCAACGAAGACCTCATCTCCACCCTCCCCGCTGAGTGCGACTATCACACTTTCCCTTGCCTTTCTCGTTATAAGATAGAAAGGTATCGTAGAAAGGTCCGTCATAGGCTCATCAAGGTGCCACAAAGACTTCCCTATTAAATCCGGATTTATCTCGTTTATCATGAGTATATGGTGTTCAAGCCCAAACTCACGTGCAATATAGGTAGCGTAATCCAGCTCACTAAAGCTCTTGTCTTCATATCCAATAG
>JAGHAJ010000055.1 GCA_021161545.1 Synergistota bacterium
ACCTTTATCACCTCCTCCCGATATGTTAACTCATTCCACCATCCACATGAATAACCTGTCCTGATATATAAGAAGCATCATCGCTCGCAAGGAAGGCAACCAATTTAGCAACATCTTCAGGTTTACCCGTCCTCTTGAGCGGTATCATAGACCTAAACGCCTCTTTCACCTTGTCATTCAGAACATCAGTCATATCGGTCTCTATAAAACCAGGAGCAATCGCATTGACCGTGATATTTCTGCTCCCAACTTCTTTGGCAAGGGATTTCGTAAAGCCTATTATAGCTGCCTTCGTAGCTGCGTAGTTCGTCTGCCCGGTATTTCCCATCTCAGCAACAACGGAAGACATATTTATTATTCTACCCCAACGTTTCTTCAACATATATGATATAGCCTCCTTAGTGCACCAAAACAGACCATCAAGGTTCGTTCGCAATACACTGTCCCATTCTTCTTTTTTCATTCTCATGAACAGATTATCCCTCGTGATACCCGCATTATTCACAAGTATATCAACACTACCAAAGTCCTCAACAATCATAGAGAACATCGCCTTTACCTCTTCCTCGTTCCCTACATCCGCTCTGATTGCAACTGCACTACCTCCAGCTCTCTTAATTACCTCTACAACCTCTTCTGCTTTCTCCCTGCTTCTGTTGTAATTCACCACAACAGATGCCCCTACCCTCGCAAGCTCTATAGCAATTGCCCTTCCTATGCCTCTTGAGGCTCCTGTAACAAGCACCACCTTCCCAGATAGAGACATTTTACTGACCTCCTCTAAAAAAATCAAGGGCAGATTTAAGCGTATCCATATCACCCACATTCATGATGTTCGTTTTTCTGTCTATCTTCTTGATCAGACCTTTAAGAACCTTTCCTGCACCAACTTCCACAAATGTATTAACACCATCTTTTATCAGCCGCACTATGCTATCTTCCCAGAGGACCGGCTTGTACATCTGTTGCACAAGTAAAGAACGTATCTTTTCTGCCTCTGTGACATAATCAGCGCTCACATTGGATACAACAGGCACCCTACTATCGTTAAAGTAGGTGTTGTTTATCTCATCTGCAAGCCTTTCTGCCGCCGGTTTCATCAGAGAGCTATGAAAAGGTGCCGATACTGGGAGTATAACTGCCTTTCTTGCCCCCGCTTTCTTGGCAAGTTCAACCGCCTTCTCAACTGCTTTCGTATGTCCGGATATAACAATCTGGGCTGGAGAATTATAGTTCACAGGCTCTACAACACCTTCAGAAGACGCATCATTGCAGACCTCAACTACTTTCTGCCTTTCCAAGCCCATAATGGCTGCCATCGTCCCCTCACCGAGAGGCACGGCATCCTGCATAAACTCTCCTCTCTTTCTTACTAATCTTACTGCATCTGCAAACTCCAAAGCACCACCTACAACAAGCGCTGTATATTCACCAAGGCTATGTCCTGCCAACGCGAAAGGGCTCAATATATCCCCAAGCTCCTCTTTCAAGACAGAATACACAGCACAGCTGACCGTCAACAGTGCTGGTTGTGTGTTATACGTCTTCTTGAGTTCCTCCTCCGGTCCATTAAAAGACAGCTCTGTTATAGAAAATCCAAGGACATCATCTGCTTCTTCAAATACCCTCTTTGCCACATCAAAGTTATCGTATATGTCTTTACCCATACCAACATACTGGGAACCCTGACCGGGGAAAACCAGAGCAAACTTCTCCATCTCCCACTACCCCCTACAGCATATTGTAAAGCTTCCTTATAGTTTCATCTGCTTCAGCCATGATGCCCTCAATTATGTCCTTGACAGGCTTTATGTCCTTAATCATACCAGAAATCTGCCCTGCCATAACAGAACCCCATTCAACATCTCCATCCTCAACAGCCGCACGCAGCTTACCCGTGCCGAGTTTCTCATACTCTTCAAACGGTGCACACCTCTTCTCCAGTTTCTCAAATTCCCTTGAAAGCTTGTTCTTCAGAGCTCTAACAGGATGACCCGTAGCCCTTGCAGTAACAACTGCATCTCTATCGCCAGCTTTGATTATAGCCTCTTTATATCTCTGATGTGCAGGGCTCTCAGTAGAACACACAAACCTCGTGCCCATCTGAATGCCTTCCGCACCTAAAGCAAAAGCAGCAACAACTCCCCTACCATCTGCTATACCACCAGCTGCTATAACAGGTATCTCCACCACATCAACAACCTGCGGCAACAGCGCCATTGTCCCAAGCTCCCCAATGTGCCCACCACTTTCGGTCCCTTCAGCAATTACTGCATCTGCCCCCTGCCTTTCAACCCTTTTTGCATGGTAAGCAGAAGCAACCACAGGTATGACCTTAGAACCTATTTCTTTTGCACGATCGATGACCTTCTGTGGGCTACCTGCACCTGTAGTTATCACTGGAACCCGTTCCCTTATAGCTATCTCTATTATGTCATCTACAAATGGAGAAAGTAGCATAATATTAGCACCATAAGGTTTATCCGTTAACTCCTTTATTTTTCTTATCTCCTGCTCAAATATCTCAGGTGGCATGTTTCCGGCTCCTACTATACCAAGCCCACCTGCATTAGATACAGCAGCAGCCAGTTGAGCTTTTGCCACCCACGCCATACCCCCTTGAAGTATAGGATATCTTATCCCAAGAAGCTCGTTAACCCTTGTCGGCCTCAAACAGTTCACCTCCTACCATTCAAATATTATCGCACCATACGTCATTCCAGAGCCAAAACTCACGAGAAGTATCTTATCGCCCTTCTTAACCTTTCCTTCCCTCACTATCTCATCTAACGCAATAGGTACAGTAGCTGCAGAGGTATTACCATACTTATCAAGATTCACAACCACTCCGTCCATATCTTTTATCTTTAGTCTCTTAGCTACACTCTCTATTATCCTGATGTTAGCCTGATGGAATATGAACCAGTTTATATCATCTATTTCAAGATTTGCACCTTCTATAACCTCCTTCAAAAAC
>JAGHAJ010000197.1 GCA_021161545.1 Synergistota bacterium
AGAAGGGTGCAACATATCTTGGTGCTGGCAGCGTGTATCCAACTACTACCAAAGATAATATTGTATTGATTGGTATTGATGGTCTTGCAGATATTGTTTCTGCAGTTAATATTCCAGTTGTTGCTATAGGGGGGATAACGCTGGAAAACATGGATAGCGTAATACATGCTGGTGCAAGTGGTGTAGCTGTTGTCTCTGCTATCCTGTCCCAAGAGAATATAGCTGCTACAGTAAGAATGTTTAGAGAGAAGCTCTTTGGACTCATTCGTTGATCTTCAAGAACGCAAGGAAGGCATCCTGCGGTATGTTTACTCTACCTATCTGTTTCATCTTCTTTTTTCCCTCTTTTTGTTTTTCCAGGAGTTTTTTCTTTCTTGTTACATCGCCGCCATAGCACTTTGCAAGAACATCTTTTCTTAGCGCTTTTATAACACGCTTTGATATAACCCTTTTACCTATGGCTGCTTGGAGATTTACATCAAATAGCTGTCTTGGTATGTGCTCTTTCAGTTTATCTAATAGCATCTGTGATTTATGGTATGCGTGGTCTTTGTGAACTATAAATGATAGTGCATCAACTGGCTCGCCGTTTATTAGAATATCGACCTTTAACAGTTCAGATATCCTGTAACCAATTTGCTCATAATCGAACGAAGCGTATCCTCTACTTACGGACTTTACCTTATCATGGAAGTCAAGTATTATCTCTGATAAAGGTATTTCATAGGTTAACATAGCCCTTGTAGGATTTACATACTGCATCTCTATGTATGTGCCTCTCTTATTTTGGACTACTTTCATTATTGGTCCTATGAACTCTGAGGGGGTGAACACTGTTACCCTTGTATATGGTTCCTTTATATACTCTATTTCTCCTATTGGTGGGAACATTGCAGGGTTGTTTATCTCCACTTCTGTGCCATTTTTTAACCCCACTTTGTATATTACATTTGGAACGGTTGCTACAAGTTCGAGTCCAAATTCCCTTTTGAGCCTCTCTTTGATTATGTCCATGTGTAGCATTCCAAGGAAGCCGCATCTGAATCCGAATCCAAGTGCGACTGAATTTTCTGGTGTATAGGTAAACGCTGCATCGTTGAGCTGAAGCTTCTGTAATGCATCTCTTAAAGCGGGGTAGCTTTCCCGCTCAATCGGGTAAAATCCACAAAATACCACTGGTTTCACCCTTTTGTATCCGGGTAAGGGCTCTTTTAGAGGTTTTTCTGCAAGCATTATGGTATCTCCTACACGTGTATCTCCTATGTTTTTTATGTTTGCTATGATGTATCCTACTTCACCTGCAGATAGACTCTCCTTTGGCGTCATGTTCGGCTTGAATACACCTACTTCTTCCACTTCGAATGTCTTGTGATTTGAGAATATCTCTATTTTGTCTCCCTTTTTGACATTTCCATCGAATATTCTTGCATATACGATAACTCCTTTAAAACTGTCGAATACTGCATCGAATATAAGTGCTTTCAGAGGGGCATTGGGAGAACCCTTTGGAGAAGGTATCTGCCTTACTATAGCCTCTAATACTGCTTTTACCCCCGTGCCATCTTTTGCACTGACTAAGAGGCTGTTTTGGGCATCCAGCCCGAGGACTTCTTTAATTTCTCTTTTTACCCTATCTGGGTCTGCACTTGGTAGGTCTATCTTGTTTATAACAGGTATGATTTCGAGATTTGCGTCTACGGCCAGATAGGCGTTGGCTAAGGTTTGTGCTTCTATCCCCTGTGTTGCATCTATCACCAGTAGTGCACCTTCGCAGGCAGCCATACTTTTGGATACTTCGTATTCGAAGTCTACATGTCCCGGTGTGTCTATGAGATTTAGGGTATAGTTATTTCCGTCTTCAGCCTGGTACTGCATGCGCACAGGTTGTGCCTTTATTGTTATACCTCTTTCCCTTTCTATGTCCATCATATCTAATACTTGCTCTACCATCTTTCTCTCGGGTATAGTCTTCGTTATAGACAAAAACCTATCTGCGAGTGTTGATTTCCCATGGTCTATGTGTGCAATAATACAAAAATTTCTTATGTTGTCCATATTGTCCTCCTGTTGTTATTTAGGGAATGTGTTCAAGGCATTAACCCATAGTATTTTATCATCATTAAGGCTGTATTCAAAGGGTATAGATTACCATGCTCTTGCTACCCTCTCCGCTTCTTCTCCACTTCTTCCCAATCCTGAAACTGGAATATATCTTCATACTATATGTGAGAATTTTAACGTGAGTGTTTGACTTCTTGCTCTGTTTACGCTATAATTTATGTACTTCTATATGCGGGGTGGTTTTATGGTAAATAAGGAACAAGTTTTAGAGGCACTGAAGAATGTTTATGACCCTGAGATCCCTATAGATATAGTGAATCTTGGTCTTATATACGGTGTGGATGTTAACGAGGATGCAGGTGTTGTGCACGTGAGAATGACCCTTACAACACCTGGTTGCCCGCTTACTAACCTCATTCTTGCAGATGTAAAGAACACTGTGAAGGGATTAGAAGGAGTTAAAGATGTTGAGCTTGAGTTAGTGTTTGACCCACCGTGGTCTCCGGATATGATAAGTGAAGATGCAAAAAAACACTTAGGGTTTTAGGAGGGATTGGTATGAGGATGTGTTTTACTGTAGATGAGCCTAAGGGGCTTGAGAGTGTAGTTAGTTATCACTTTGGTCATGCACCTTACTATGTGATGGTGGATGTGGATGGGAACAGGGTTACGAATGTTGTGTCTATGGAAAATCCCATGGCGGGAGAACACAATCCCGGGGATTTACCAACGTTTATGAAGGAAAACGGCGTAAATGTGATTGTGAGTGGGGGTATGGGACCAAGAGCGCAAGAGTACTTTGCCAGCTATGGGATAAGGACGGTAGTAGGTGTGTATGGAAAGGTGAAAGACGTGCTTGAGGAATACTTGAATGGGAATGTTGAATATGCTTTGACTGCAAGTGGGGAGCATCATCACTATTCTGATAATGAGGAAATAGATAGACTGGTAAAGGAAGTGAAAGCTATAAGAGAACAGTTGGCAGAGTTAAAAGGGGTTGTAAAAAAACTTGAGGAAAAAGTCGGGTAGATAATTTGGGGTATTGAAAAGACGTGGATCTCGTGTTAAAATTCCGATTAAGTGGTGGGCCCATAGCTCAGCTGGAAGAGCCACCGGCTCATAACCGGTAGGTCCCTGGTTCGAGTCCAGGTGGGCCCACCATCTTTTAGGGAGTTGGTTGATGACAAAGGTTAGAGATGTGGTGGGTTTCCTTCAGCAAGTTTATCCCCCTCATTGTGAGGAACAGTGGGATAATTCAGGGTTACAGATAGGTTCTCTGGACGAGGTACTTACTTCTGCTGTTATAGCTTTGGATGTCGACCTTCCAGTAGTAGATGAGGCTATAAGCAAAGGTGCCAATCTCCTGATAAGCCATCACCCTTTGTTTTTTAGGCCATTAAAGAGAGTGGATTATTCTGCGTATATGGGTGAACTTGTGAGGAAGATTATTTTAAACGGCATAAATGTTTACTCTCTCCACACGAATTTTGATAGTGCATCTGGTGGATTGAATGATATATTGCTTGAAATGATGGGGATTTCTTCATCTGTTCCTGTAGTCCAGCATCCTGATGGTGAATGTGGTGGTATAGGAAGGGTGGTTGTGCTTCCAGAGCCTCGTAGAGTAAAGAATATTGCGGTGGATGTGAGGATAAATTGGGAAGTTAGTGTGTTGTCCTATGTTGGTTGCCTTGATAGGTGTGTAAGTAAGCTTGCTGTATGTGGTGGTAGTGGAGCAGACCTTATAGAAAGGTGTATTTCACTTGGAGTGGAGCTTTATATAACAGCAGATGTTAAATATCATGAAGCTATGTTAGCCCGTGCAAATGGGATGAACCTTCTGATATTGAATCACTTTGAAATGGAGCGCGCCTCATTGGGGGGATTAAAAGAGCTGCTCACATCGGAATTTGCAGGAGTAAACTTTTATTTGTCTGCTGTTTATACGAATCCCATACGACTCTATAAAGAGGTTGATTAAATTGAAAGTTGTTAGGAAGTTATTTGAGCTTCAGACAGTTCAAAAAGAGATAGAAAGGTTAACCCATAAGATGGAGAGGATTGATGTAGATGTAGATAATTATCGAAAAAAATGGGCTGATGCAAAGAAACTACTCCAATTGAAAGAGGATGCACTTAAAAAGTTGAAAGAACGATTGCTAAACGAGGAACTTGACCTAAAAGAGATAGAGGAGCATATTGCTACACTAAAGGAGAGATTGTATTCAGGGAAAGGAAAGAGTAAAGAGCTGTCTGGTATGCAGAAGAAGGTAGAAAACCTCTCTAAGAAGAGGGATAAGAAAGAGACGGTTGTCTTGGAGCTTATGGATGTTATAAGTTCTGCGGAAGAAGACTTTGCTAAGATTTCGGAAGATGTCCATCTTCAGATGGATTCGCTCATGCAGATGATAGAGGAAGCAATACTCAAACGCAAAGAAATGGAACAACAAGTAGATAAACTTCATCGTGAGGAAGATGATATAGAAAGGGGAATAGAGAAAAAGTATCTCTCCATGTATTATGAGCTGAAGGAGTCTTTGAAAGACCCTGTAGCGGTAGTAAAGGATGGTGTATGCATGGGGTGCTCTATTTCGCTACCCTCAGATACTATAAGGAGACTAAAAGAGGATACAGAGGTTGTAAGGTGCGATAATTGCGGTAGGATGTTGATGATAGAAGGTGACTGATGGTTGTAGAAGTATTTACGGATGGTGCATCCAAAGGTAACCCCGGTGATGCCTCTATAGGTATTGTACTAAGATATACTGCTGAAGGAAGGGATTGTATCGAGAGGATAGGTATGGTCATTGGCAAGACCACGAATAACATAGCGGAATATGCAGCATTAATAGTGGCTTTACGGCGTGTTATAAAGCTTGATGCAGATGAAGTGAATCTCTTTATGGATAGCGAGCTTGTTTACAGACAGCTGATCGGAAGGTATAAAGTAAAGAGTGAAAAGTTGCAGCCTTTTTACGAGGAAGCAAAGAGATTAATGAAACGCATACCTCGAGTTACCCTGAATCACGTTATGAGAAACCAGAACAGAGAAGCAGATGCATTTGCCAATGAAGTGATGAGGCTTTATAAGGGCTATGTGAGGTAAAATACTATGCGGCTCAAAAATGCAAGGACCGTAGCTACTACTGTGGTTAGTAGAAATATAAAGATAGTCTTTCTCCAATTGAGTTCTCTTACAAGCACTCCCATTGTGGATATACAGGGCATATAAAATACTACGAACATGGTGAACACAAAGAGCTGCTGGTGGCTTAAAACACTACTAATATGTGTTGTTCCCAGAGCCTGAGATAGCATAATCATGGATAGTTCTTTTCTGAATATACCAAATACGAGAGTAACTCCAACCTTAGATGGGAGTCCTAATATTCCGGATGTTAACCATGAGAACATGGCGTTTATGTTGTCTTCCAGTCCTATTGCCTGAATAGTGCTTAATATGATACTGCCTATAATTATTATAGGCCATGCAATTACGATAAATTCTTTTATCCTTAGCCAGCTTTTGGACATAACAGAACGCCACGAAGGTAGTTGATATCTCGGAATCTCCAGTATTAGTCCTGGGGTAATCTCTGGTAGCATTAAAGACATGACTTTCCCTATTATGGCAATGACTACTATATTTATTATGTATATGGACAGAGCTGCTGCAGCACCCATGTAGTATCCAACCATAGCGAATATGATGGTCATCCTTGCGGAACAAGGGACAAAAGTAGCAAGTGTCCCTGCTATAAATCTGTCTCTGGGGGACTCCAATATCCTTAACGCCATTATTGCTGGCACATTACACCCATACCCTAATATGAATGGTATAATAGCCTTTCCGTGCAGCCCTATCCTGTGCATGAATGTATCCATTAGAAAGGCTATTCTTGGGAGGTATCCAATATCTTCAAGCACAGAGAGTCCTATTAGAAACGGTACCAAATAGGGCAGTACTATAGTTATACCACCAGCTATACCTTGAACTACACCGCTTAGCAGATGGTACAGTAAAGGATGGGCTTGTTTCAAGGGTATGAGCAGGTTCGTCCACTGCTCAAATAGGGCGGAAAGAGGTTCTTCTATGCTGGAACCTACGTAAAATATTCCTACAAAAAAGAGGTAGAGGATTACGGCTAATATAGGGTATCCAAGCCATCTGCTCATTACAATGTTGTCTATGCTTTCACGGATATCCCTCTTGGGTTTTCCTATTTTAACAACATTCTCAAATATATTCATGCTGAGTGCATGTCTTTCGGAGAATACTACTATATCGGAGCTTCTACCATGTGTTTCTTTGAGTTTGTTTCTGCAGCTACCAACTCGCTTGTCTATATCTGGTATTAGTTCTTTGACCTTCTGTGTAATGATAGGATTACCTTCAAGTAGCTTTAATAGGAGAAATCTTTTTGGTATCTTTGTCTGAGAATATATCGTTTCGGGCAACTTATCTGCGAGTGTTTGAATAATGTTTTCGACATCCTTGCTGAATAGGAGTTCATTTGGTATCTGCTTTTTGTGCAAGGATTCTAATGCCCTTGAGAAAAGCTCTGTAATTCCTTTCCCTTTTGATGCCATGATAGGTACCACATCTACACCCATTATCTTTTGTAGTTTCGGGTAGTCTATAGACATGCCTTTTTTTTGGGCTTCATCTACCATGTTTGCTGCTATTATCATAGGTTTTTGTAGCTCTGTTAGCTCTATGGTAAGTTCAAGGCTTCTGGAAAGGAGAGATGAGTCCATTACGTTGATAATTATATCTACGTCCTCGTAGAGGAGGTATTTCATTGTTTCAAGTTCCGCCATGTCTGTGGTGCTCAAAGAATAACTTCCAGGTAGATCAACTATCGTTGTAGATTGGCCTCTGAACCAGAATTTACTCTTTGTGAACTCTACTGTGGTACCGGGGAAATTTGAGGAAATAGACTTATAACCTGCAACCTGGTTGAACAATGTGCTTTTTCCACAATTCGGTTGTCCTACTAATGCAATGACCATAGCTACCTCAGGACCTTTACATCTATCTTGGCGGCTAATCCCCTACCTATTGCAACCTGTGAGCCCCCAACATTTACCAATATGGGACCGCCAAATGCTCCACGCTTGACGATAAAAAGCCTTACGCCTGGTAGGATTCCCATGTTGCTCAATGCTGACCTTCTTCCATACCCACAATATATATCTTCTACGACTAACTCTCTTCCTATGGGAGCATCCAATAGTGTAATTTCCTATCACCTCTTATCCATATCTTACCTGAGTGAGGGGGGAAACTATTTCCCCCCTTGGTTTCCTACTCTTCAATTGTTATGGAACCTGTTGGGCAGCTATCGGCAGCCTCCTGTGCACAATCTGCACCCTCTGGTTTCACTACTACTGCTTTACCATCATCACCGACTTCAAAGACCTCCGGACAGATCTGAGAACAAACTCCACAAGCTATACATGTGTCTGCATTTACCTTTACTACCAAACCTTTTCACCTCCTAAAGGTATTCAGAAGTTCAAGCACCCATATTTTATCTGAAAAGCTATCCTTTGTCAAATATTGATTTGCTCTCTGGAAGTGAGAATTTAGTATTGGTGGGTATTTTCGGTATGTAAAATGGCAGTAGTAGGTGAAATCATTCTCTCTTACTCGCTCCTTTTGGTGGTTTTACGATTTGCTTGTAATCCCTTTTCTCTGCGATGGATAGCGCTGTTCCTGTGTGTTCTTAATTGCCGTGCTTTGATGGGCGTTTACGTCAATTGGACTTTTTGTCGAACTTATATGTGGTATAATCCAATCAGTAAAATGTTTAGGGGGTGGTGTTTTGAATATAGTGGAGTTTAAAGTGGAGAGATGGTTGAATACCTACGAGAGTATGGCCAAATATGAGATGGCAGAGACGGATATCAAGCCCTTTACGCTGAGGGAATTGTTGGAACTTGGAGACTTTGGAGAGCTAAAAGAGAAGCTCTTTGGTATGAGACTTGGCTACAATAACCCTACGAAGGGAAGCGAAATGCTAAGGAATTTGGTTGCTTCTCTTTACGGTAATAATACCAGTACAGATAATGTCCTTATGACGACTGGGGCAATAGAAGCAGACTTCCTTGTGGCTAATGTGCTTGTTTCTCCCGGGGATACGGTTGTTGTTCAATTCCCCGTTTATCAGGCGTTGTATTCTACAGCAGAGGCAAGGGGTGCAAAGATTAAGTATTGGAAGATGAAGTTTGAAGATGGATTTGAACCGGATATAGCTGAACTTGAAAGACTCATTGATGGCAAAACAAAGATGGTTGTATTAAATATTCCTAATAACCCAACTGGTGCGGTTGTCAATGAGGAGCAGCTCAGAACCATACTGCGATGGGCTGAAGAGGGAGATTTTTACGTACTGTGTGATGAAGTGTATCATGAATTGGAGTTGGAAGAAGGTGTTGTTCCTCCTTATGGCAGGAGCTTGAGTAATAGAGCAATTAGTGTTGGCAGTATGTCGAAGGCTTATGGGCTCTCTGGAGTGAGAATAGGGTGGGTTGTTGCTCCTGAAGAATTGATAGAAAGGATGTGGGCGTGGAAGGACTATACATCTATAAGTAACAGTCCTTTGAGTGATTTTTTGGCTACTA
>JAGHAJ010000020.1 GCA_021161545.1 Synergistota bacterium
ACTATACCACAATATAGCAAATTCTCACCCTCTCTCCAAATTGTCCTTCAACTCCTTATAGACCCTGCTTACTTCTTTTATATCTTCCCAGGTCAGTGATTTGGGACTACCTGGAGCAAATGTAGGGTTTCTCAAAAGAAAACTCGGATGAAACATAGGAAATACTCTTATGCCACCTCTCCAATCAAACCATTTGCCCCTAACCTTAGCTATAGAAGTCGCAGAGGGTAAAAGCGCCCTTGTGGAAGTACTACCAAGTGTAACAATAATATGCGGATTTACTATTGCTATCTGAGCATCAAGGAATGGTCTGCACGCTTCCATTTCCTCAGTAGTAGGAACTCTATTATTAGGGGGCCTACATTTTACCACATTCGTAATGTATACCTCTTGTCTCTTTATACCGACAGAAGCTAGTATTCTATCAAAAAGCTGACCCGCTTTTCCAACAAATGGTCTTCCTAACCTATCCTCATCTGCACCAGGACCTTCCCCCACAAACATCAATATTGCATCGGAATTACCCTCTCCAAAAACAGACCGGGTACGACCCTCATGAAGAGGACATGCTCTACATAACTTACACTTCTGATCTAGACTATTCAATAATTCTTCTTTCTTGAGTGTATCTACCATCACAACGTAAGTCCCTCCACTCTTATATTTACCAGTCCAACCTCAAGTCCGGTGAAATATTGAACACTTCCTCTTATCTTTCTTCTCATACTTGAGGCGAGAAATGGAATGGATATTCCATATTTTACAACCACTGAAATACTCACATTTATATGCTCACTCTCAAAGGATATATCACAGGTATGTTGCGTAATGTTATCCATGTTTCTAAGGATATATCCAACTATATCCCTTATAACCCTTTGTTTAACGCTCACCTTCCCAAAGTAACTAAACGGAGGTCTTACTATGGTCTTATCTCTTCTATCGCCATTCTTTCTAAAGAACCATATTCTACCAACAAGCTGTCCTGGAAAACTTTTTTTCACCTCTATATAAGATACCGGAATTACATGCTTACCTCTCTTATCTCTTTCCTCTTTTGCCGCAGCTATATCATCTGCGGAAGCTATGTCCTCTATATGTATCATAGTGTGTGGACGCGGAATTTCTAACCTTTCTACAATTTTATTAACCATCTTCTCTGAAGTTGAGATAACGAGAATCTTATCTGGCCTATGTCGCCTTATAGCTTCCTTTACAGCCTCCCTATGTTCCGGAAAAGAAAAAAGTGCGCGTTTTATAGCCGTAAGTTTATTGTCCTCTTTTTTCGAAGATATACCAGCAATTACCTGCTGATCCTTTATGAGAAGACCATCATCTATAATATAATCTATGCTGTACCTGTCAGCGACTTCCAATGCTCGATGACTCTTGCCAGTCCCACTCGGACCAACAAGTGCAAACACTTCCACTCCTCACGCCACCTCTGTCTTCTTCTGTTTGCCTACCCGAGGTCTTATCTTTTCCTGCCATCTTCCACAACGATCCCCCCAGGCAGCCACAGGTTTATTGTTTTCATACACAAGAACCACCTCACACAGGTTAGGACAAATATTACACACTATAGATCTTGTCTTAAACTGTTTCTCTGCAACATCAAAACCAGAAAATTTACTTTCTCTTGGCGACTCCGCCATGGAATTTCTCGCAAGTATAGCCATACCATATGCACCCATAACACCGTAATTTTTAGGCACATATATAACAGACTTCAACATCTTCTCAAAGGCGTGTCTAATACCTTTATTTGCGGCTACACCACCCTGAAAGACATAAGGAGGTAATATCTCCTTACCTCTACCAACATTATTCAGGTAGTTCCTGACCAGTGCTTCACACAGACCAGCTATTATATCCTCCGTAGCATACCCCATTTGTTGCTTATGTATCATATCAGATTCAGCAAAAACCGTACACCTACCAGCTATCCTTGCAGGATTCTTGCTCTTTAAAGCGTAATCCCCAAATTCCTCAATGGGTATGTTTAACCTTTCTGCCTGATGGTCAAGGAAAGAGCCTGTTCCTGCAGCACATATCGTATTCATGGCAAAATCCACTACTATTCCCTGTCTAACAATGATTATCTTCGAGTCCTGTCCTCCTATCTCAAAGATCGTTTGCACATCAGGAACATCCTTAGTAGTGGCTACAGCATGGGCCGTAATCTCATTCTTTATAATATCAGCACCAACCACTAAACCTGCAAGGTATCTGCCGCTACCCGTGGTGCCCACTCCATCAACCTTTATATCCCCAAGTGTATCCCTGACTTTCAGCAATGCCTTCTGCAGGGTCTCTATAGGCTTACCATTTGTCCTTTCATACAGTGAAAATACTATGTTATCTTCTTCATCTGTTACAACAACCTTCGTTGTCAAAGAACCTATATCCACTCCTATATACACTATTACATCACCCCTTTCTTTGCCATCTTCTCCTTCCACATTATCATATCAACGAACGCCTCTATCCTTGTAACCATTCCCGCTTCCGCTGTTTGTTCATCCAATATAAGTTCCATATACGGTTTTATACCTTTCGCTTCTTGTTCTATTATCTTACCTATCCAAGCATCAGTTCCACAACCATACGATTCTAAAGACACCAACCCCTCCACCCTCTTATCCTTAAGCATCTTCATGGCAGCAGCCAAAACCTTATTGCTCTGACCCCAAAACAAGGGTTTACCCAAGTCCTTCAAAATGGAATACAGTTCATCCCATTCGTACATATCTGCCGTTATATAAGAGAATCCCTCACTTCTCAATCTATCAAATATATGATTTGTAATGTATTCATCATAAACCAGATAAGGATAACCAAGAATGCCAATGAGATGTCCATCAAATTGCGGTTTGGGAACATCTTCTCCATCAAGCAATATTCTCCTTATATCCGTAGGCAGATAACCTGACAGGAGTAATTTCATGAACTTCTTACGCATTTTTTGCGACTCAAGAAAAGCTTTCTTTACCTGCCATTTACTCTTCCCAAGGACAAGTCCAACCTTAATGTAAAACTCAAGCCTTCCATTCTTTTTACCCCAATCACCATTAGCTGTAAGCACTACATCCGGTAACTTCATATCCAGAAGAGCCGCACGCACTATATCGGGTAATCCCCTAAACTTCGGACACAGAGTAAACGCAGAAGGTGGGTATTCGCTCAGAAGTCGCGGAACAAATACATAATCCACCTTACCACTTTTCACCAGATAAGCTACATGCCCCTCATACAGCTTCAGCGATATACACGCCTCACTAACACCTATCTTTATACCTTCATCAAGTATTACCTTATTCGTCTCTGGAGAAGGCAACACATCAAAACCAAGAGCCTCAAAAAATACTTTCCATTCAGGATAATAAAGGTCAAAGAAAAAACCCCTTGGAATCCCTATAGTAGCCATTACCTGCCTCACATACTCAGTGCTATAGATTTTTTCTTCCTCATCCAGAGAAGATCCAAAAACGCTTCTATTCTCGTTATTACACCTGCTTCTGCCGTTTGTTCGTCCATGGTAAGACTCAGCACAGGAAAATCTATCTCCCTTGTAACTCTTGGGAAGACTGCCTGTGCTACTATTTCAGGCATACATCCAAACGGCAGAAGGTGAAGCGCACCATCAAATCCTTCTTCCTTTAACATCACTACATGGGCAACACTCTCCCTGCCATGTCCACCAACAAACTCATTCAGA
Source organism: Synergistota bacterium (assembly GCA_021161545.1). Taxonomy (GTDB): domain Bacteria; phylum Synergistota; class JAGHAJ01; order JAGHAJ01; family JAGHAJ01; genus JAGHAJ01. The sequence goes on from JAGHAJ010000020.1 coordinate 3,719, forward strand.
TAAGGTTGTGAATATCGCTCTATCTTCTCCTTAGTATCGTATCCAACAATCTTTCTCAACAGCCACGGAAGCTTGGGGAATATATTTTCCGATATAAACTCAGTAGTTGAGAGTGTTCTTTTAACTTCAACCCCCCTTCTCCCAAGCTCCTTCTCTATAAAGTTGTTTGCAAATGGTTCCAACACTGTGTAAATCTCCCCAACTATTCCTACCTTAAGTACAGGTCTATCCCAATCCAGCGACACATCATTCATCTTCTCCAAATACTCTTCTCCAAGTTCTTTAGCCCTCCTCACATCAGACGCTCTATCTATTGCTATAATTGCTTCCTCCATTATACTATCCAGAATATCTTCAGTTTGATGTGCTCTCAACACGAGCAGCCTCTCCTCTAACTTCTCCAGAACTTTTAGCTTATTCCATGCGAGGACAAACCCCTCTTTTGCGAGCTTGAAGAAGGTTACCCAAGAGCTATTTCCCTTCCATCTTCTGATTATTTTCCATATATTACCCCAACTACCATACGGGCTCGTTGGTGGATCAAACATCTCAAGCTCAAAATCATATCCAAGATCCTTTTTGAGAATTCTATCATACATGACACCATAATACCCATACCTACATGGTCCCACACCACCAGCTGTAGCAACCACATCTATATCCCCATTATTATCTTCCAATGCCTCTATAAGGTTTCCAAGAGTAATCTTAAACGGATAACACGCATACTCGGGTGCATATCTCACACCAAGGTCCATTGTTCGTTTTGATAAAGGTGGCGGATAGACCACCTCAAATCCGAGTGTATCATAAACCGCCTTAA
>JAGHAJ010000243.1 GCA_021161545.1 Synergistota bacterium
CCACATCTCTAATAGCAGAAAGCATTGTGGTATTTCTCGAAAGGCTTTCTGCATAAAGCTCTGGATAACCACCAGTAAGGTAGTAAAGGTCCGCATCAGGAGGAAAGTCATCATGCAGAGGAGAAAAGAATTCAATCTCATACCCCTTACTTTCAAACCAGCGTAAATTCTCGGGGTATAGGAACAAAAAGGCCTCGTCTTTGGATACAGCAACCTTACCAACACGCTTAACAACCTCTGTATCAAAATGATCCACGTTCACACAACGAAAGAACTTATCAACCTCACAATTCTCTCTTACGAGCTTTGCAGAGAGAGAGGCTACCCTCTTTACATCGGAAAAATCGGTATCAAGACCCAAATACCTACTTGGTATCTTCATACGAGAATCAAACGGAAGACTTCCCAGTACCTGCAAGCCGGTAAGGCTACAGATAGCATCTCTCTGCTTCTTAAATAGCCTATATGATTTTACCTTTGTGAATACAATTCCAATTATATCGGAGTTTGCACTATCTATTACCCCTTTTACCATAGCAGCTAATGTCTGCACACTTGGTATACTTTCTACCAGAAGGACAACAGGAAGATGCAACACAGAAGATACTTCATCCGTAGAAGCCACTCCTTCCACAAGTCCATCAAGTAATCCCATAACACCTTCAACCACCACATACTCATTTCCCCATGCCCATTCAGAGAAATGTTTCATGAGTCCACCCCTATCCAGAAAGAATCCATCAAGGGATGGACTTCTCCTACCTACAACCACTTCATGGTATATAGGGTCTATATAGTCAGGCCCTATCTTAAATGAAACAAGCCGTTTTCCCCTTAACAACTCCAGCAAACCAAGGGTAAATGTTGTCTTGCCAACCCCTGTATTAAGCCCTGCAATCACTACTGAGCTTACCTTCCTACAATTCCCATTGCCTTTCTTACACACCTTATCACTTCCCTACCAGAAACAACTCTATTGGGATAGAATCTTGCATTCTTCAATTTCATTATTCCATTTGAAACAACTGCCTCCACATGACTGTAAAACGGGCTACCCTCTACAACATCTTTTATAGGAAATTGCTTACCCTCTGGAAGGTCAAACAAAACGAATATCGCATATGCAAGTTCTTTCCGTGTTACAGGTTTCTTCGGATAAAAATAATACGGTGAATCTAAAGGTATGAACGAGTGGTACGCAGCAGTCTCTGCATAAAGGTACTCATGGCTATCATAATTCACATCCTTAAAATAGCCATAAAAGTGCCTACCTCCCGGAGTAGTAATATAATCACGCCTCCAGTATCTTCTATACCCTGGCGTCTTGTATCTCATATTTGTCAGCTTCACAACTATCTCAGCAAACTGTATCCTATTTATAGGCTTATCGTTGTCATACTTTGAAACATCATTAAAATACCTCGGATACATTATTCTGCCAAGTTCCTCAATCCCATACAAAAGCCTCATCGTTGGCCTTGAAACTATCTTTTCGTCTATGATATAAACCTGATGCTCCCTCACAGCCTTTATTGCACCATACCCACTCTCCTCATATATCTTCCTCAATTTCACATGGTTCATTGCACCCCTTTGAGCTATATAAACATCTATTTCATCTGCATGAGACAGAAGTTTTTCCTTGGAGTAGTAGGCAATATTCGAACCTTTTTTGGCAACTACTGCATCCGTCGCCACATCTATCCCACCAGCAATCTCAAGAGCTGTGTGGGCTATGGACATTGGAGCTACAGTCTTTGGTCCCCTGTGTATGGACTCAAAAAACACCCTCTTCCTCTCAGATTTCGGTATCTTGCTAACTATTCCTCTTATCTTCTTGGCTCCAGTCTTAAACCTCTTAATCATGGCTTTGGCCTGTTCAACCCTACCAGTGAGCCTCCCAAGTTCAAGCCAGTAAGAGAACATCTGAGAAAATGTATTGGGCTGCAAGGACACTAAGTTTATGCCAGCATCTTTCAGCTTTTTAACAAAAGACGGATGTCTCCTTTGTATGAACGGTCTTATCAGAACAAGGTCTGGTCCTGCAGATATAATTTTCTCCGGGTCTTCCCTATAACTGAAAACTGGTTTCCGCAACGCCTGCGGGGGAAACGCTTCACTCGTAGAGACTCCTATAATTTGCTTATTTAACCCAAGACTAAAGAGATTCTCTGTATGAGCAGCATACAGAGATATTATCCTATTATATTGCCCAGCATAGGCCACAGCATCAAAAAAGAGCACAAAAAACAAAAAAACAACAAGGAATCTTTTCATATCAATCTACCTCCCATACGGTATTATCACTGGATGCGGATACCCCTCATCCAGTATCACCTTAACCTTCACCGAAAATACATCTTCTACTATTTCAGGCACCATTACTTCACGGACTTCTCCTTTATACTCTATCCGCCCATTCTTCATGAAAAACACATAATCCCCATACATAGATGCAAGACTGAGGTCATGAAATACAGAGACTACAGTAACTCCTTTCCTGGCAGTCATTCTCTTTATTCTACCTAAAATCTCATGCGTGTAATACGGGTCCAGATTTGAAGTTGCCTCGTCAAGAAAAACAATTGGCGTGTCTTGAACTATCACTCTCCCCAGAAAACAACGCTGTCTTTCACCCCCACTTATCTGCGTTATAGGCCTGTTAAGCAATTCACCAAGTCCAAGCTCATCTATCACACTATCCACCAATCTCAAATCCTCAATATCCAGTGTTCCAAAGGCATCCCTATACGGATGCCTACCCATAACCAGCACATCAAATACGCAAAAATCAAATAAAACACTGGTATCTTGCGGCAAAACTGCTACCTTTCTTGCAATATCTCTCCTTGTCATATCACGTATATCCCTATCCATAAGTTTAACTCTTCCTCTCTGAGGTTTTATACTCCCAGAGAGAATATCTAAAAGGGTGGTCTTTCCAGAGCCATTTGGTCCCACAACGGCATAAAACCTACCTTTCGACACATCGATGCTGATCCTATCTATTATCTTGTTACCTTCTATAAAATACTCCAATTCTATCGCTTCTATCACCTTTTCCACAAGTGCCCTCCTTTCATCCTCTTCCTGAAGACAAAGGCAAAAAACGGACCTCCTATCAATGCCGTTAGGACCCCTATAGGAATCTCTACAGGTAACCACACCCTCGAAACATTATCCGCAGTAGATAAGAAAATAGCTCCTCCTAATGCTGATATAACCAATAACCGCCTGTTGTCAGCACCTACTAAAAACCTAAAAAGATGTGGGACAATAATACCAACAAAACCTATTATCCCACACACCGAAACCGTTGCGGCAGTCAGAACAGAAGCTACCACAAGCAGAACAGTCCTCAATCTCGTAGGATTGACACCAAGGGAAACTGCCACTCTATCACCAAAAGAAAGTACATTTATGTCCTCTGCATATTGGTAGAATATAAGTCCAGACACTGCAGCGAAAACGGTCAGCATAAGAAGAGACACCCAATCCATTGACGAAAAACTTCCCATAAGCCAAAAAATTATAGAACCCACTTCCTCACCTGCAATATATTTGGTAAAACTCAAACCTGCAGAGAAGAAAGCAGTAACTATAACCCCAGACAGAATAAGAGATGTAGGCGAAATAACACCCCTAAACGTTGCCATCCTCATCACAAAAAGCAACGTCAAGATGGCAAACAAAAATGCTACCAGCTGGGTAGAAAAAAATGCAAAGACACCAAATGGAAATACTATAGACACAGCAGCCCCAAATGACGCTCCTGCAGATATACCAAGTGTATAAGGGTCTGCAAGAGGGTTCAAGAGTATTCCCTGAAATATTACACCACACATAGAAAGCGAAGCCCCAACCACAGCAGATGAAAGTATCCTTGGAAGCCTCACATCCATGACAATGTACCACTGTTTACCATAAAAGTGTCTTGCAACATCAGACCTACCAACAATCGTCTTGAATACTATGTCACCAACAGAGGAAATGGGTATGGACATATAGCCCATACCCGCATATGCAACAATACTACCAACAAGAAGTACGACAAACAAGACAACAAATAGCTTAAATCTCCTGCCTCTCTCTACAACTAAAAGCTCAATCCTGCCCATTTTATAGCATCTTTGAGATGCTGAACATAGATGTTAGCTATGGAGCCCATGCTGCCAAGTCCTTTAATTACAGGAATTACCCTTATACCTGCCCTTTTCATAACCATCTTCCAGCTATCTTTATCGTTTCCTGCCATATCATTATTCGCATGGTCACCAGCAACCACCATAAGTGGTTTAAGCACAACCTTTCTCACATGCTGAGACTTCAAAGCAGAAACCACATTATCAAGTGTAGGATGCCCCTCCACAGTTCCTACGAATATCTTCACCTTGGGATACATACTACGCAACTCTTCCTGAAGCTCATAGTATAAGCCTGTTGACCTGTGTTCATTTCCATGACCCATATATACCAATGCCGCATGTTTCTTCACCGCAAATTCTACATCTGGTTTCAATGCAACCGCAACCGCCTTCAAGTCTTCATGATATGTCCCATCACCCTTATATACTCCTGCCCTACCAAGCAAAGGCCTTCCAAGGACTATACACCTGAATGGCTTATTCTTCAATTGCAGAGTCCGAATGGAAACAAGAGCATCAACAACATTAACAAGGTCTTGATACTCCTCCCCATCAGTCACCTGAAGAGGCTGAACTGCTATTGTCCTATAACCTTCATCTGACATATCAGCAAGAAGTGCCAGAGGTGACTTGATATGGTATATCCCTTCCGGAATCTCAGGATGTTCTTTCTTAAATAGCCTGTCATTCGCACGCTTATGCCATATACCCCTTATAATAGAAGAAGTAAATGCAAGCCTGACATCTACCTTTGGAAATGCTGATTTCACCTTACTGTAAATGTTCAGGATAGCACCAAGAGCAGTAGGATAACTCGTCCCAAACGCTGCTACCACTACACCTTTCTTATTCAGATGCATTC
>JAGHAJ010000112.1 GCA_021161545.1 Synergistota bacterium
AAGGTGAGACCACTAAAGAGCGCCAGACCGAGTATGAACAAGTTTCTCGAGTTATTCAGGTTAACGAACTGGAGATTGGATAACCCAACTGCAGCAATTAAACCGAACAGTCCTACATACATTGCTCCCACGACAGGTTGTGGGAGTGTGGCTAAGATGGCACCAAACTTCGCAAAGAATGGTATTACAATAGCTATAGTTGCGCCTGCCTTGATTACTCGTCTGGAAGCAACCCTTGTTATACCGATTGCTCCGATGTTTTCCGTATAGGATGTAGTTCCACCGCCTGACTGCAAGATTCCTGCTATCAAGCATCCTACACCTTCTGCACCAAGTCCTCTTGATATCATTCTTGCTGTAGGAACTGGTCCTTCAGCTATTCTCGCACAAGAATGGTAGTCCCCTATTGACTCTACCATAGATGCTATATATCCTGCTAATGTGCCTATAGCTCCTGCAGTTACAACAGAGTCTATAGGAGGAAATCCCCACTTAAATGGTGCTATGGGCCTTATCCAGAACCATGGAGAATTGTGGATGAGTTGTAAACCTTTTGCGAGATTTGCAGGATTTCCTGGAGGTATTAGCCCTGTTAATGTTCCTATGAGGGAAAGTATCCATCCAGTGAGTATTGCGAGTAATACAGGGAAAAGCAAAAACACTCTTGATTTTCTTGCAAATACCTGGGAGTAGAGAATCAAAGCAATTAATGTGATTATAGAAATAGTCCAGTTTCCAGCCATGAATGGTGCTCCTACTCCAAACAAGGAGAGTCCTATCATTGTAACTGTTGGTGCAATTGTTATTGGCCCTATATATCTCTTGATTTGGCCCATTAATCCGCTATAACCAAGTATAATTTCAAAGAATGAACCAAATAGTATTGCTGTTGAAATGGTCTGTATCATATTTTGCCAGTTTCCACCGTGTTGGCCTACTAAGGCAATGATAGCAAATGCTGGTCCTAAAAATGAGAAACTGCTGCTCTGGATTATAGGTAATTTGTTACCTATATATTGTTGTAAAAGTGTTGCAATGCCACTTGCTAAAAATACAGTAGAGATTAAAAGTGCTGTTTCTTGAGGTGGCATCTTCATTGCGCCACTGAGTATCAATGGAACACTGACTGTCGCACCAAACATTGTAAGGTAGTGTTGAAAACCAAGGAAAAAAGACAATGCTATCTTTGGCCTACTTCCTATTGGGTATATGACCCAGCCCTTTTGCATGGTTGTCTGCTCTGTCATAGTATAAAACCCCCTCCTGGAATGATTGCTCAATTTGCCTCAAAAGTTGTGCACTTCTGTATATTCTACTATTACTGTTATCACTGTTTGTTTGAGGAGCATGAGCTTTTTCAGCTGCTCGAAAGTATATCACAATTGACACTTTTGTCAAGTTTATAACTTAAAATATAGTAGATAGGTATGAAGATATGTTATACCATCAAGAGTGAAACACTTACATGGGTTGACTCAGTGAAATATAGGTATATGCCACCTCAAAGGGGTGGCGTATACCTATGTGCCCAATAAGGGTTCTCAGCCTTTTACAAAGTTGTGTATATTTACGGTTACTTCAGAGCTTCATGTGGAGATTTACTTCTTTTATGTCCTCTGGGGTGTCCTTCAGGACGCCAATGAGTGAGGTAACAACGGTAGAGATAATCTGCTCTACGAATGGATTTAAAGGTATATTGATATTGTTTATCTTTAGCTTTATGTTGGATGGGAGGACAACGCAGTCCTTCAAGGAACCCTCACCTTTTAAAATCAAAGATGCCATGTTGAAGCAGGTTCCCCCTTTGCAGTGTCCACAGTCGAGGAGTGGTAGTGGAGGGAATGAGCGTTCTAGTGCTAATTCTGCTATCTCCTTTGTCTGTTCTGGTTTGAAGGATGGTATGCCTTCTTCTACGGTTTCTCCGTTATCTATGACTGTGGCTATGGTAAGCTCATTTATAAGTTCTTTTGCATCTTGGATATTTTCTGCCCTTACTATGTTGGGTATTGCTTCTCCCTTAAAGCCTTCTATTATCAGAATATCGGTATTGATATAAGAAAATGCACTCCTCAGCTTTGTGGGTGTAGTATATATCTGTGTTACTGAGTCAGATAGTGCGATGGACATTTTGCTTCCTGCTAAGAATAGTCGTTCAGAGTCACCATTTGCCTTATCGTTTTCCAGTTTGAAATGTGTTGCATGTTTTATGGTGGATACAGAGAATCCCAGTGTTTTGAGCTCTGGTAACATGCTCTCTATCAACGAAGTTTTGCCACTATTGTGATAACCTATAATGCTGAAGCACTTTTTAACTGCCATGATTATACCCCCCATTGGTTTTTTATATTATTTCTTCTATAACCTTTGCAAGTTGCTTTAGATTTCTGCATTCAAACACGGCAGAGCAACATTTTGAAAAGACTCCCATGATGTTGTCCTGAGCACTTGGTATGCAGATATTTACTGCATTAGAAGGGCTGACAGGTAGGTTCATACTTGCTGAGCCACAGTGCAGCGGAGTCCACTAGTCTTCCTAAGTCTTTCATCATAAATGTAGGAAAGCCCACTGTTTTCTTGTTTACTGGCTTATTGTAACCTCTTTAGATTTCTCGTATAGTGTTTCTCTTATTTATAATAGTATTAGTTTTATAAGCCATTGTCAATAACTATGTGCTGTTGTCTTCTATATAAAGGTTACAGGTTATTCTATATCGGCTCCGCTTATGCTTCGCTGTTTTGCGCTGTATTCTTGTTGAGTGTGATAAAATAGTGTCATGGGTAAAAGGGGTATACTTATAACCTTGGAAGGTATAGATGGTAGTGGAAAGAGTACCCATGTGCGTCTCTTATCAGAGGCGTTAAGGGAGAGAGGAATACCCGTTGTTTCCACATTTGAACCTGGTGATACGCCTCTTGGAGCAGAATTGAGGAGGATCTTGTTGAGGGGTGATTTCTCTATTGCTGAACAGGCGGAATTACTGTTGTATATGGCTGATAGGGTGCAGCATGTACAGGAGGTTATATTACCTGCACTTAATAAGGGAGTTATAGTGGTGTGTGAGAGATATGTTGATTCCACGCTTGTGTATCAGGGATATGGCAGAGGCGTAGATAAAGGTTTTATAGAGTTTCTGAATGAATGGGTTGTGGATGGTTGTATTCCAGATTTGACCATTGTACTGACCCTTCCGGTTGATTTGGCATTTGAGAGAATGAAGTCACGAGATAGGGACAGAATGGAGCAGAACGATATGGCTTTTTTCCAGAGATTGAAAGATGGATACGATGAGCTTTTGAAAAAGGACAATAGGAATGTAGTATTGGTAGATGCTACGAGAAAAAAACAGATTGTCCATATGGATGTGTTGAAAGTGGTTCTATCTTACCTTAGGAAGGTGGGTTTCATTGAAGGTTGATAGATTGGGGCAGGGTGATGTCCTTGGGAGAAAGGACAGAACCACAAGGTGTAGAGCACATTTGCAGAGGTCTGGCTCTTATGGAGAGGGTAAAAAGGTTACATTTGTGGAGGAGCTTTCTGCATCTTATGATGAAAGGGAGGCGAGAAAAGACCTTGCAGAGCTATTGGATGAGATAGATAAACTTGGTAAAAAGCTTATTGAGGAACCGGATGTAGATGTGGCTTCTGAGTATAGGAGTGCGGTTGCGGCGTTTATAGATAAGGTAATAAAGAGGATATATAAGGTAAGAGAAATAAATGAGCTTAAATACACAAGGAACAAGGTTTATTTGCTGGTTGAGAAGATAAATGGGGAGCTTGACGAGTTATTGAATATGGTGATTCAGAAGGAAAGAGATAAAATAGCATTGTTGTCAAAGGTTACTGAAATAAGAGGTATGCTTGTTGACCTCTTCAGGTGAGGTTGTGATGGGCAGGTTGGAAGAGATTGAGTCTTTGTACCCTTTTAATATTTCTACGTTACGGAATTCCCTGGGAGATGGCAAGGTTGTAGGGGCATATTTGTTTGAAGGGTTTGGCGATGCAGTATCTGATGTTGCTTTGAGGTTCATACAGTCGCTTTTGTGTAATGAGTTGTCCGATGATGCTTGTGGCGAATGCAAGAACTGTAGGGCGGTTGAGGCTAACATTCATCCTTCTGTGCATAAAATTGAGCTCTTTGAGCGTGCACTCTCGATTGCGGATGTGAGGAAGATCGAAGAGTTTATCCTGCTACCTGCAGTTGGAGGAGACTACAGGGTGGTATTTATAAATGGATTGATGAGATACTCCTTGGAGGCGGTTAATGCCCTGCTTAAGACTGTTGAAGAGCCTTCAAGAGATGTGGTCTTTGTGGTTGTTGTACCTTATAGATATCTTTTACCAAAGACATTTGTTTCTCGATGTCAGATATTTTACTTTCCTTCTGTGAGGAGCTTTGATAGTGTAATTGTTGAGTATGCAGAGAAGATATTACAAGGGCGCCTATCTGTGGAAGAGATAGTGGATATATCATTGAAGTGGGATAGAAGGAAGGTGAGTGAGTTGTTGAACTACATCGCTAAAAGATTGGTGGACTTGAATAGACCTGAAGATGCCGCACGCCTGATAGATATATCCAGAAATCTTGATACCTATAATCTTAGTATTCCATTGGTAGTAGATAGTGTAATCCTTGAGTCTATTGGGGGGATATGAGGCGATGAATATAGTGCAGGCAGTGTTTGGAAAACCTAAGGAGGTTAGATATTTTTCTGTTCTAGGTGGATTGAAGATAGAGAAAGGTGAGGTTGTGGTTGCTGAGACTTGGAGGGGGCTTGACCTTGCTAAGGTGTTGAAGGTTATAGAGGGTGCTGAGTGTGAAGGTATATCTGTTGAAGGGTGCATAAAAAGGAGGGCGGATGATTCTGATGTAAGGTTATTTTTTTCCAAGATACCTAAGGAAAGAGAGGCTTTCGAGATAGCGAAAAAGAAGGTAAGAGAGCATAATTTACATATGAAGCTGGTTGATGCAGAATATACCTTGGATAAGAAAAGGCTTTTATTTTACTTTCTTGCTGATGGTAGGGTGGATTTCAGGGAACTTGTGAAGGACCTTGCATCTATATTTAAGTTGAGAATAGAGATGAGGCAGATAGGTGATAGAGATGAGACAAAGATAGTAGGTGGTATAGGTCCTTGTGGTAGACCTTTATGTTGCTCCTCCTTCCTTTACATATTTAAAAAGATATCTGTTAGGATGGCGAAGGAGCAGAATCTCTCTCTAAATCCGAATAAGATTTCTGGACTGTGTGGGAAGCTTATGTGTTGTCTTGCTTATGAATATGACACCTATAAAGAGGCGTGGAGTAAGTTACCTAAGGTGAATCAAAGAGTTCATACCCCCAGGGGGGAGGGCATAGTGGTGTCTGTTGAACCGCTGAAGGAGCAGGTTGCTGTTGCAATAGATGATAAGGAAATGGTTTTTTCTTATGAGGAGGTTACTGCTATATGATGTGGTGGGGAAAGGTAGGTAAATGGTTTAACCAGATAGTGAGTATTGCTTCTGGAGGGAAGCTATTGGATGAGGACTGGGAGGAAATAGAAGCACTTTTGATTCAGGCAGATTTTGGCGTAGAATTGGTGGATGAGATAATGATTGCCCTCAGGGATGCTATGAAGTCTCAGGAAGATATAAAGAGTGCGCTTCGGAGTGTAATGTTGTCGAAGTTTTTGCCGGATGAAGGTAGGAAGTTACATCTTTCTACTGGGAGACTGAAGGTGCTATTCCTTGGAGTAAATGGTACCGGTAAGACCACGACAGTAGCGAAGTTGGCGCATTACTTCAAGGAGAAGGGGAAATCTGTTGTTCTGGTTGCGGCAGATACATTTAGAGCAGCGGCAATAGAGCAGCTTGCAGAATGGGGAAGTTGGCTTTCTGTGCCTGTGATAAGACAAATGCCTGGTTCGGATGCAGGAGCTGTTGTCTATGATGGTGTTGCTTCTTTCAAGGCGAGAGGATACGATATCATGCTTGTAGATACAGCAGGTAGGATGCATACAAAACACAATCTTATGGAGGAAGTGGGCAAGATTAACAAGATTTTGGTAAACCAGCTTCCAGATGTGCCTCAGGAAAATCTTCTTGTGGCAGATTCAACCATAGGTCAAAACAGCTATAATCAAGCGATGCTCTTTAAGGAGAAAGTTGGTTTAAATGGAATTGTGTTGACCAAGATGGATGGTACATCTAAGGGTGGTGTTGTTTTAAGAATAGAGAAGGAGTTAGGTGTTCCTGTGAAGTTTATAGGCACTGGTGAGAGGGTTGAAGACCTGGAGGAATTTTCTCCAGAGGTATTTATAGATAGAATACTTGGATAAGGGAGGAAGTAGTTATGGAAGTGGTTGTTGATGGTGTTAGGAAGAATGTTCAAGGAGATAGAGTGAAGGATATTGTTGCTAAGGATACGATAGTGGTGCGTGTGGGTGGTGAACTCAAGGACCTCGATACACCACTACGGGATGGTATGAACATACAAACCTTTGATTTCGACAGTGAAGAAGGTAAGGCCGTTTTCTGGCATAGTACGGCTCATCTCATGGCGCAGGCTATTAAACGTCTATATCCGAGTGCTATGTTAGCTATAGGTCCGTCGATAGAAAATGGTTTTTACTACGATATAGATGTGGATACTCCTATAACATCAGATAGTCTTGGTGAGATAGAGAGTGAGATGAGAAGGATAGTAAAGGAGAATCTTCCCATACAGAGAGAGGAGATGTCTGTTGCCGAAGCAAGGAAGTTATTTGAAGAAAGGGGAGAGAAGTATAAGATAGAACTGTTAGATGAGATAGAGGATGAAGTGGTATCTGTTTATAGGCAGGGAGAATTTGTAGACCTCTGTAGAGGGCCACATCTGCCTTCTACTGGAAAGATAAAGGCGTTTAAGCTACTCAGTGTGGCAGGTGCGTATTGGCGTGGTGATGAAAGAAATAAAATGTTGCAGAGGATATATGGCATCTCTTTCCCCACGAAGGAGATGCTGGATGAGTATATAAAGAAGCTGGAAGAGGCCAAAAGGAGGGACCATAGAAAAATAGGTAAGGAGCTGGATTTGTTTAGCTTTCATCCAGAAGGTCCTGGTTTTCCGTTCTTTCACCCTAAGGGAATGGTTGTCTGGAATGCCCTTATAGACTATTGGAGGAAAGTACATAAAGCACATGGATATCTGGAAGTGAGGACACCCCTTATATTGAATAAGAGATTGTGGGAGCAGTCTGGCCATTGGGACCATTATAGAGAGAATATGTACTTCACAAAGATAGATGACGAAGATTATGCTATAAAGCCTATGAATTGTCCTGGGGGCATACTTATATTTAAAAGTGGAATAAAGAGTTATAAGGATTTACCGTTGAGGATGGCAGAACTTGGGTTAGTGCATAGGCACGAGAGGTCTGGTGTTTTACATGGATTAATGAGAGTGAGGGCATTTACTCAAGATGATGCTCACCTGTTTGTTAGGGAAAACCAGATAGAAGAGGAAGTTATAGGAGTTATAAGGCTGGCAGATGAGTTTTACCGCACATTTGGCTTCAAGTATAAGGTGGAGTTAAGCACTCGCCCGGAGAACTCTATGGGTAGTGATGAGATATGGGAGAAAGCTACAAGTGCGCTTAGAGGTGCGCTGGAGAAACTCGATATGGACTTTGAGGTAAAGGAGGGAGATGGTGCTTTCTATGGCCCTAAGATAGACTTCCATTTGGAAGACTGTATAGGTAGGACATGGCAGTGTGGCACAATTCAACTTGATTTTCTCATGCCGGAGAAGTTTGACTTGACTTATGTGGAAAAAGATGGTAGCAGAGTTAGGCCTGTAATGTTGCACAGGACAATAATGGGTAGCATAGAGAGGTTTATGGGGATTCTTATAGAGCATTATGCTGGTGCATTTCCCCTCTGGCTTGCGCCTGTTCAGATAGTTGTAATACCTGTTGGTGAGAAGCATAGAGTATACGCAGAGGAAGTAGCAGAAACCTTAAAGGGTGAGAACCTTAGGGTTGAAGTAGATGCAAGGGATGAAAAACTTGGATACAGAATAAGATATGCTCAGGTGCAACAGGTCCCTTATATGGTTGTGGTTGGAGATAAAGAAATGCAGGCGAGTACACTTTCTGTGAGAGAAAGAAGGAAAGGGGACCTTGGTAGCCTCTCTTTAGGAGATTTTCTCTCCATGTTGAAGAAAGAGAATAGTACAGTTTCCTAATAGTGGGAAGTTGCATCTTTGACAAAACTCTTCCTGTGTGATATACTACTGAGCACAAAAGAATAGCGTTTTGTAAAAGTAGAGGATACTCCTCTCACCTTTCTGCATTAGCATGAAAGGTCAAGTTCTTTAAGAGGGCA
>JAGHAJ010000044.1 GCA_021161545.1 Synergistota bacterium
ATATGCTACGTACCTCTTTTATTATGGTGTAGTGGGTGCATTGGTTGCTTCGTCATTTGTAGTGTTTGGTGCATTAAGACTTGCAAGGTTTAATATACAGAACATTAGTGAATATTTTATAGGTCTTCCGATTCCATCGGGAGGAGGTCTTTTAGCAGGTATAGTGCTCAGTAATTATGCTTTTCATCCTTCGCTGGTTATGGGGCTTGTCATTGTAACGGGAATCATGATGGTTTCAGAGTTCAGATATGCAAATCTCAAGCACTTGGATAAGAACAGCGTTGATTGGAAAAGGTTTTTTATGTTCATGTCTGGTATAGGACTGCTTGTTCTGTTGCTTAGGGGAAAACTTGTGCTGGCAGTGTTTTTGGTGTATCTCATTAGTGGTCCTCTTGGCGTGAATTGGGAAAAGATGGTGATAAAGGACCACTATCAGATGGATAAAAATGAGGAAGATACCGAAGGTGAGGAGGTATAGAGAGATGGGACTTGTTTACATGAATGGTAGTTTTGTTCCGAAAGGGGAGGCAAAAGTCTCGGTCTTTGACCATGGTTTTTTATACGGTGATGGTGTATTTGAGGGTATAAGAGCTTATGATGGGGTGATATTCCGGCTAAATAGGCATATAAGGAGGCTTTACAATTCGGCGAAGGCGATAAGGCTGGAAATTCCGATGTCTGAAGAGGAGATGATTAAGGCTACTGTCGAGACAGTTAAAGTTAATAGCTTGAGGGATGCGTATATAAGGCTTGTAGTTTCCAGGGGAGAGGGAGACCTCGGATTAGACCCAAGAAAGTGCCCAAGACCCAGCGTGATAATAATTGCGGACAAAATAGTGCTCTTTCCTGAAGAACTCTACGAAAATGGTCTAGAGATTGTAACTGCAGCGACGCGTAAGAATTACGGAGAAGTGCTAAGCCCACAGATAAAGAGTTTGAACTATCTTAGCAGTGTAATGGCAAAGATAGAGGCAATAGAGGCAGGTAAGATGGAGGCACTCATGATTACGAGGGAAGGATATGTTGCTGAAGGAACAGGGGATAATGTCTTTATTGTGAAAAATGGTGTTTTGATGACACCTCCACCGTATGTTGGGATCCTTGAAGGCATTACAAGGGAAGCAGTAATGGAGATAGCTCGGGATATGGGTATAAAAGTCTTGGAGATGCCATTCACAAGATTTGACGTGTATGCTGCTGATGAATGTTTCCTTACGGGTACAGCCGCTGAGATGATACCGGTTATTGCTGTTGATGGCAGAAAGATAAGTGATGGTAAGGTGGGACCTATCTTTAAGAAACTTTTGCAGAAATTCCGTGAGATAGTAAAAAGTGATGGAGTGAAGGTGTATGAGTGATTTTATGGTTCTGGCCATAAATCCAGGTTCTACCTCAACGAAAATCTCTTTGTTTAAGGGTGAAGAAGAGCTCTGGTCTAAGAAGCTCTTTCACACGAATGATGAGCTCTCTGGGTTTGTTCATATAGTGGATCAGCAGGGTTATAGGTATAACATGATAGTTTCTTCCCTTAAGGAAGCTGGTTTCGAGATAGACCAGCTTGATGCAGTTGTGGGTAGGGGAGGACTGCTTGACCCATTGGAGAGTGGGACGTATGTAGTAGATGATGTGCTGATTAGGGACCTCAAGCGTGGAAAACCGTGGGAACACGCATCGAATTTGGGGGGAATAATAGCGAAAAAGATAGCGGATAATGTAGGTATCCCTGCTTTTGTTGTTGACCCGGTTTCTGTAGATGAGTTTGAGGAAGTTTCCCGTATAACTGGTATGCCGGAGATAGAGAAGAGGAGTCTTTCTCATGCGTTGAACATAAAGGCGGTTGTGAGGCGTGCATCTGCTAAGATGGGCAAGCTTTACAATGAGCTTAACTTCATCATTGCTCATTTGGGTGGAGGGATATCAGTCGCTGCGCACAAGAGGGGTAGGATGATAGATGTAAATAATGCGAATGAGTTAGGTCCATTTTCTCCGGAGAGGACGGGGGGGTTACCTGCAGTAGATATAATAAAAATGGCGTATTCTGGTAAGTACACATATAAAGAGTTGAGGTCCAAACTTGTTGGAAAGGGAGGCCTTGTTGCTTACCTTGGTACGAATGATGTGAGAAAGGTAAAGGAGATGATAGCCCAGGGGAACGTGCATGCAGCCCTTGTGTATGAAGCTATGGCTTATCAGGTAGCAAAAGAGATAGGTGCAATGGCCGCTGCATTGGAAGGTAATGTTGATGCCATACTCATTACAGGTGGTGTAGCATACAACGGAGACTTTGTGGATATGATAAAAAGGAGGGTGGAATTTATAGCGCCAGTTGAGGTTTTCCCAGGTGAAGATGAGATGCGAGCCCTTGCCGAAGGCGCGTTGAGGGTGCTTAAAGGAGAGGAGGAACCGAAACTCTATAAAAGGTAGGTGTGAATTGTGCCTGTAAGGACTCTGGATGAACTGAAGGATGCGGCAAAGGGTGTAGGAAGGCTTTCTATTGCTATTGCAGTGGCAGATGATAGAGATGTATTGGAAGCAGTAAAGATGGCAATGGATTTTGGTATAGTTTCACCTATACTTGTTGGGAGGAAAACAAGGATTGAAGCAATGCTGAAAGACCTTTCGATAAATGTTGCAGATGTAGAGGTAGTGGATATAGAGGATGATGCTGAGGCATCTTTGGAGGCGGTGAGGCTTGTAAGTAGTGGTAAGGCGTCTTTGCTTATGAAGGGTATGGTAAAGACTGCAACTTTTCTGAAGGCAGTACTGAATAAGGAAGTAGGATTAAGGACCGGTAGAATTTTGAGCCATGTCTTTCTAATAGAACCACCCTATGCAGATAGGTTTTATGGAATAGCTGATGGCGGTATAAATATGTATCCTACGTTGCAGGAAAAGGTTCAAATATTACAGAACACGGTGATGCTGTATCATGCCCTTGGTTATGAGATTCCGAAGGTAGCGGTGTTGGCGGCGGTGGAGGTAGTGAATCCGGATATGCCGGCGACGGTAGATGGGGCTGCATTGTCCAAGATGGCGGACAGGAAGCAGATAAAGGGAGTGGAAGTAGATGGGCC
>JAGHAJ010000046.1 GCA_021161545.1 Synergistota bacterium
AGCTCCTGAAAGTTCGCGGATGCCTTAAGCTCAGGATAGTTTTCAGCAACTGCAAAGAGTGTCTTTAATGCAGATGTTAGTTGGTTCTCAGCTACTGCAGCATCTCGAGGCCCTGTAGCAGATAATAGGGCACTTCTTGCCTTCGTAACATTCTCAAATACCTCTCTCTCATGCTTTGCATAACCCTTAACCGTTTCAACAAGGTTTGGAATCAGGTCAGACCTTCTCTTAAGCTGAACATCTATCTGTGCCCATGCATCTTTTACCCTGTTTCTCAGAACAACCATCCGGTTGTAATAAGCTATGAATACAATAACCAAAATCGCAACTACTCCAAGCGAAATCCATAAACCCATTATATATCAACACCTCCTCCCTATTCTCACTCCTTGTATAGCATTATGGTGACGCGAGTTCCCTTTCCCTCCTGACTCTCAACTATCATGTTCCCATTCAAGAAGTCTATTAATGACCTTGCAATTCTAAGACCAAGTGTACCTTTTATCTCCATATATTCCCTCGACTCAAATAAGGCAAATATTTCTTGCAGTTTCGCCTCATCCATTCCCACCCCCTCATCTCTGACCACTATTGTAACCTCTTCCGAGCCCCCATCTACCGACACATCTACACTTCCACCCTCATAGGAGTACAAAAAAGCATTCCCTACCACATTTTCCAATATACGCCTCATGATATTTCTATCTACAGGGAAAAATATATCCTCTCGTATATCAATCCTTGCTTTTATACCTTTATCTACATATAGCTTAAGCAGCTCTTCAGTTACCTCCCTGACTATGGCAGAGATGTTCACATCCTCTCCCTTGCATATATTATCTATTATACCTGTATCTATGGCAAAAAGATAGTAAACATTTTCAGAATAGGAATGTAGCTCAAACAGTTTTCGTGAGATCTCATGTAGTGTTGAAACTATATCAGGTTTGGAAGCCAAGATAGAATCATCACACATTTTACAAATACCACTTCTCACATCAGATAAAGGCAGTTTCAACCTATTGAGAATAAACCACATAAACATAGACCTCGCATTATCCAGATGCAAAGTCCCCACATGCTCATCAAACAGCAAAAGGTATATAGTATCATCAATGCCAGTAGGTATCGGGATAAAAATCAACCTAAAGTCCTTACCAAACAGCTTCACATCCGGTTTGGTAAACGATACTCCCTCTGATATATACGCATCTACATCAAGTTCTTTGAGAATAATCGAAGGTTTAATCTTCTTTCTATAAATTATGCTATTAAAATCTATCACATCACCTTCAGCGTTAAGGAGTAAACTCATTGCAAAAGGTAAAGAACGAAGGAAAATAGATGTGTCTATTGTAAATTCCATTTCGCATCCCTCCTACTCATAAGGCCTAAAATCTACCTTCCCTTCCTTATTGAGGAAAAATTCCACATATTGTAGTTTATCTCTCACCGTGTAGTTATATCCAGATATGCATACCTTAACTCCTTCAAATACTGTATCTTTAATCCTAATATACGATTTACTATGGGATAACAACATCTTTCTAACCTCACTTCTGCGTCTTTCCAACGAGGTAAGCTTAGAGGATAACAGTTTATACTCGACCAGCAGTTTTTTCAGCTTCTTCCTCGCTGTGTCACCGAGCAGATTAAGGGCATTTTTGTTATCCTTGTAAATACTGACACTTTTAGTAATCCTCTCAAGCACAGGCTCTAACCTTTTTATGTCATTCTCAATTCTTTTTAATCTATCCGCCAGCATATAGTCCATCCCTACCACCACCTCTGTTGGCGTCCCAAAATCTGAGCCCAGATTATACGCCTCAACTCCTCCGAATGCCCATACACTTCCACCTATAATTGAACCTGGCCTTTTAACCTTTACCCTTATCCATGCGTGCGTCTTTACCGTGCTATGCAGAATTGCCCTCTCAACAATTACATCTCCCCCTGCCTCTATATAGGCATTCTCGACAAACTTTGCCATTATTCCCTTACTTGCCCATATCTTACCTTGACCTCGCGCTATTATCCCACCTTTCACCGTTATACTCCCACCCGAAAAGACTCGAGCTCCCTCTATGTTTCCACCAACACTGATATCTTTCCCAGCTGCAACTGTAAATCCATCTTTAACGCTTCCATTTATTATAACGCTTCCGGGAAACCTTACATTACCAGTATGATAATCCACATCCCTTTCTATCTTTAAGACAGGAACTACATCCAGAAATAGCTCATCAAGGACGGGCTCTCCTACAAGTCTTGAAACAACATTATCACCGTTAAGAATAACTCCCTTACCAAACCTAAACGGTCTTTTATCTATTGATGGTGGCTTTACCGTCTTACCAAAGACATTCTTCCCTTCCACAGGCTCGATCTCATTGGACACGTGGGCAATAACTTCTCCACTTCTAACAACGGTTACTCCCCCTAACTCCTTAAAGTTAACTGCTTCTTCCTCTGTAGCGGATGCCTGCCTGTAAGATGTAGGGAAGTATATGCATAGTAATGCCCTCCTGCCCATCTTAGGAGATGCACCTCTTGCAATTAGCACATTCATAACGGCCTTTTGAGAGGTATTGACAACGTCGATAGCCTTTCTTATCTGTTCAACATCAACACCAAGCACTACACCTTTCTCACTAAGCACTGACAACACATTATCAACAGAGGGTCGCGCATATGAAGAAGGGAAAAAAGAAGCGTATACCTCCATCTTATCATCTGAAATGGTGATAGAAATCCAATCATCTTTCTTACCCATCGGGCACCTACCTGTACCAGATACACCTTAAAAATGTAAGTACTCTTCTCAGTAACCCTTCCTTACTCCTCTTTACACTCTTTCTATCCACACCTCTTAAAAGTTCAAGGTTATTCAAAGCCTTATCATACATAGGATCTATTTTTATCGCCATATTATAGCAATATTCTGCATCAATATAAAATCCACTGTCAAAGTATAAAAATCCCATATTATTCCATGCTTGCTTATAGGAAGGGTCTATATTTACCGCCTTCCTGTAGCTACCAAGCGCCTTTTTAAAACAACCCATCTTTGCATAAACAAGACCTATGTTAT
>JAGHAJ010000064.1 GCA_021161545.1 Synergistota bacterium
ACAAGCATAAACTTAGCAGGATAGGTAACCGTTCCAGAAGACCTTGAAACAACTATATATCCATCTTCTAACGGCTGTCTTAATGCTTCCAGCACATTCCTTTTAAACTCTGGCATTTCATCAAGGAAGAGGACTCCGCAATGAGCAAGTGTAATCTCTCCCGGTTTCAGCCCAACACCTCCACCACACAGCGCAACATCACTCGTAGTATGATGAGGGGACCTAAATGGGCGTAAAAGCACAAGTCCACCCTCCAGCTTACCTGCAACACTGTAAATTTTTGTCACCTCTAATATCTCCTGTGGCGTCATCGGTGGCAAAATAGAAGCCAATGCCTTTGCAAGCATACTCTTACCAGAACCCGGAGAACCCACCATAATAACATTGTGCATACCAGAAGCCGCAACCTCAAGAGCCCTCTTGACCGCAATGTGTCCTACTATATCCGACCAATCAACCGGATAATCCGGTAGCTCTCCCTCAAGCTCCTTCAAAGCACCAACATGAGGAGAACGCTCCCCGCTGATTATCTCTACAACCTCAGACAGATGTTTTATTGGGATATATCTTAATCCTTCTATTATCCCGGCCTCGTCGCTGTTCTCTCCCGGGATTACCAGAACCTTATCCATCTCCCTGGCAAGAAAACCAATGGAGACAACACCTGTTATGCCTTTAACATCACCCCTCAAAGAGAGCTCCCCTGCAAAGATAAAGTTAGATAAATCTGCCTCTACACCGAGGGTATGCTGAACAATTGCAGCAGCTATCGGAAGGTCCAGAACAGAACCCTCCTTTTTAAGCGATGCTGGTGCAAGGTTAACGACTATTCTCTTTTTAGGAAAGGTGTATCCGCTATTCTTAATAGCACTCCTTACCCTCTCTCTGGACTCCTTCACAGAGAGGTCGGGCAGACCAACTATATTAAAAGATGGCAATCCATTAGAGATGTCTAATTCCACACTCACAAGCCTCGCATCTATCCCCACAAGGGTGCTACCATAAACAGATAACATAGCCTCATATCTCCTTTATATGCTCTACTTTAACCCTTTGAGGCTGCAACACTATGGATATTACTTCAAAACTTATATCCATAGTCTCAATGCAGTTTTGCTGGATATACCTCAATGCAACGCTCCTCATACGGGAAAGCTTCCTGCTATCAACTGCCTCGTATGGGTCACCATAATTCAAGTTGCTCCTCGTCTTTACCTCAATAAAACTCAACACACCGCCCTTTTCTGCAATTATATCTACTTCTCCCTCCTGTGTTCTATACCTCCTGTGAAGAACTTTATAGCCTTTACTAATCAGGTAATTAACAGCTATATCTTCTCCTCTTCTACCAAGGGCTTGATTATCCATTTTTATCCAGCCAGTAAACAAATGCAAGCACCTGAGCAACCGCCTGATACAGTTCAGGCGGAATGTATTTCCCCTCACCTATCTTGAGGAGCACATCAGCAAGTGCTTCATCCTTATACACCGGAATCTCGTACTTCTCAGCAAGCTCTACCATCTTTTCTGCAAGTAATCCCTGAGCAACATAAAGAATATAGGGTGCTTCATCCTCCAGAATATCGTATTTTAGTGCTGCAGCCTTCTTGACATCCTCTTTCTTTCCCATCATACCTCCATATCAAAGCCGTAAAAATATATACTCTGGGCATCCTCAATCTTTCTAAAACCAAGTTTTGCAAGGGAAAAACCTACATCATCAAGGTACTTCTTGAGCCTATCTCTATGTTTAGTAAGCAACCCGCTTATTCTCTCATCCTTAGCGTTAAACACCACATTGACCGATTTACCCAGTGCTGTTATAAGAATCCCCAGTCTGCCAATATTTGGTAAATCAACCCATATAACAACCATCTCTGGAGATTCAGTATGCTTCTCACTACCTGCACCTCTTTTCCTCTCCTTGATGAAAACCCATGAAAAGTGACTATTATCACCAAAAGGCAGTATGAAAAATCTATATCCATGATGAGAAGCATTAAATCTAAGTTGCCAGTACATGAGCTCCTCAAGGTCGGAATCCCTTATAAAGTTCAGAAGTTCTTTCGGTGTTTTCTTGGTAGCCACGCCCTTAGCAAGTGCATTCAACCTACGTGACTTGTGGTAAAAAAGCATGGCTATGCGCGCCATCTCCCAGTTAATGGGCAACCCCATCCCTCTTGTCCATCTCGAAAGCCATTGTAGTTCCTGCATACTTAACCCCATCTTGCTCTTAAAACTCATCCAGAACAGGAGTGTATCCCTGTTTATTTTCCACTCATATTTCAACAACAGGGAAAGCATATCAATAGTGCTACCTTTACCAATCAACTGAGCAATGTTCATGGATGTTATAAGCCTAAATACCAGTCTACCTGCCTGATTCTCCTCCAATTTAAGATATATATTTTCACCCATAGCAAGTGGAACTTTACTCTCCGCAACTATGTTCTTACCACCTATGTTAATTATAGAATTACCATCTACAAAACCAACCACTCTTCCCCTAACAACCATGCCATCTCTCAGGTTGAGCTCGTTTACCAAAGTTCTCGCACTTGAGATAGTTATCTCAGGTATTATCTTCATTTTTATCTAACCCTTTTACCCTAAACGAAAGACGGTGTATGGGAGAGTACCCATATATCCTTATAGCGTCCAAATGTATCTTTGTTGGATAACCTTTATGCATAGAAAACCCGTATTGAGGATAAACTCTATGCCATCCACACATAATCTTGTCTCTAACTACTTTTGCCACAATAGAAGCAGCAGATACAACATATATTTTTGCATCTCCACCTACTACTGTTCTCTGAGGATAGCTAACATTAGGTATGGTGTCTCTCCCATCTACAAAAACCATCGAAGGCTTCACCTTAAGTCTGTCAACCGCTATCTTCATGGCCAAGAGGGCAGCATTTCTTATATTTATGCGGTCTATAGTATCCTCACGCACTACACCTACTCCCACTGCAACTGCATCCCTAAATATAACAGAGGCAATGCTTTCCCTCTTCGCTGGAGAAAGTTTCTTAGAATCTTTTATTCCCTCTATCCTACTACGAGGGTCAAGAATCACAGCTGCAGCAACAACTGGACCTGCGATAGGTCCTCTACCTGCCTCATCTACACCTGCTACCCACCACATAGTTAGTAAGGGTTCAACAATATACGGATTCTTGTAATAGGCCAATATATGATAAATGCCTTACCTTTTATGTTCTCCTTAGGAACATATCCCCAATATCTACTATCATCGCTGTTAGGTCTATTATCCCCCATAACGAAATATCTTCCCTTTGGTACTACAATCTCATCCATGGAAAACATATCATTATGCACAACGTAGGGCTCTTTCAACAGTCTA
>JAGHAJ010000089.1 GCA_021161545.1 Synergistota bacterium
ATATAATTTCAAATGCACAAAATGAAACAGGTGCAAACAATGCTGTTACATCTGTAGTATTTGATTACAGAGGTTTTGATACTCTTGCTGAGGCAACAGTGCTGTTTACTGCTGTAGCTGGTGTTATAATGCTTTTCAGGAGGGAAAAACATGAGTGAGATGTCAAAAATTGTGAGAACAATTTCAAACTCATTGTTTCCATTTATTATGATCTATGGTCTCTATGTTATAATGCATGGTCATCTCACACCTGGTGGTGGTTTCCAAGGTGGAGCAGTTGTTGCATCTGGATGTGCCTTGATACTTGTAGCTTATAGCTCTGGATGGGTGTTTAAAAAGGTTAAAGAGAGTAATCTCTCTATTCTTGAATCTATTGGAGCAATAGGATTCATCAGCCTGGCATTTTTAGGCATAGGTGTAACGTTTTTTTATAACTTCATTGCAGGGAGCGGTCTTTTATTTGGCGAGATCCCACCAGTTGGACCTAACAGTGGCAATCTTAACACAGCAGGGTTGCTTCCCCTGATGAACCTATCTGTTGGCCTCAAGGTTATAGCAGGTTTATTTGCAATCGTGGCTGTCATGGCATTTGTTGCCTCCAGGAGGATGAGGAAAAAATGATCTATAATATACCATTCATAGTAGTTGTTCTTCTTATAATAGTAGGGTTGGCTACAGTAGTTTTTAAAAGGAATTTGATCAAAATAGTTATAGGTATAACCATAATAGAGAGTGGTGTAAATTTATTTCTTATAACCCTTGGCTATAGGGAAAACTCTGTTGCACCAATCTACACATTTGCGCCTTCTACAAAAATGGTTCTGCCTGTGCCGCAGGCGTTGACTCTTACAAGCATAGTTATTGGTGTAGCTGTGATGGCATTGATGCTTTCCTTTGCAATAAGAATATATCAACACTATGGAACGCTTGATTCTAGGAAGATAAGGAGGTTGAGAGAGTGAATATGAACTGGTTACTTACACATTCGCCTGCTCTTTTGATTGCAATACCACTTCTTGCTGCATTTCTCACGCCTCTCATAGATCGTTTGAGCAAAAGGGCAAGGAATGTTCTTGTTTTAATTGTGCTGATAACCGTAGAGGTAGTCATGATAGTTCTTGCCTGGGATGTTTTTACAGGCAACACTCACATATACACAATGGGTGCATCAAACCCTACAGCCACAATCCCGGTGCAGGCTGCGATTCCAATAAGAATAGTCCTTGAAGTGGATGGGTTGAGTGCATTTATGGGGCTGATAAGCGCGACCGTCTCGCTCGCTGCTGGTCTCTATTCCCTTGCATTTGTAAGGAGAGAGACAGGCCAAGGAAGATATTATACACTGCTTTTACTCATGCTGGTGGGCATGCTAGGCATGGAATTTACAGGTGACCTATTCAATCTGTTTGTATTTCTTGAAATTCTCTCGATAGCATCAGCAGCTCTCATAGCATATCGTTTCTATCGTGGCGATGCTGTAGAAGGCGCATTCAAATATTTTGTTATCTCCTCGCTTGGTGCGCTTATGGTTCTCTTTGCAATAGGTCTGCTTTATGGACAGTATGATCTGCTGAACATGGCTGCTCTTGCCAAAGTCATGAAATATACTATGCTTGATAAAATAGCGCTTGTTTTATTCATTGCAGCATTTGCTATGAAATGCGGTGCGATACCGATGCACATGTGGGTTCCTGATAGCTATACGGTGGCACCTGCATCTATTACTGCGATGCTTGTTGTTGCAAGCCAGGTAAGTCTGTATGCATTGTTCAGGATATGTTTCTCCCTTTATGGATTGACTCTTGACGTTACAACAGTGGGTATAATCATAATTTCTCTTGGTTTGCTTTCAATGTTTGTTGGCGTTACAATGGCTCTACCTCAGAAGGACATCAAACGTTTGATGTCATACCATGCAATTAGTCAAACAGGATATATGCTTCTTGGTGTTGGTGTGGGGCTTTACCTTATCGGAAAACCGGAGTTCAGTACATATGGCGTGGTTGCAATGGAAGGAGGCATATTTCACATATTTAACCATGCTCTTTACAAAGGTCTCCTTTTCCTCACTGCAGGTGCGATATTCTATAAGGTGAAGACGCGCAATCTGAACGAGATGAGGGGGCTAGCTCACTCGATGAAGTTCACGGCTATATTCTTCATGATAGGAGCATTTGCTATTGCAGGCATACCCCCGTTTAACGGATTTGCTTCCAAATTACTTATCTATGAGTCTGTATATTGCGTCAGCCCAATTCTGTCGATAATCGCAATGCTTGTCTCGATAATAACGCTTGCCTCATTCGTGAAGGTTTTTCATTCAGCATTCATGGGCCCACCCATGAGGAACACCAAGGAGGGAGAGGTGCCAAAGAGCATGCTAATTGGAATGGTGATTTTAACAGTGGGTATAATTTTATTTGGTTTATTCCCTGGATGGGTTGTAGATCATATCGTACATCCAGCTGCCCAGGCTCTCGCTGACCAGGCAGCATATATACAGGCGGTGATAGGTGGTTAAAATGCTGCACACACCAAGTGGCTATTGGGATCCTTTGCTGTGGATCTTGGCGTTAATAGTTGCAATCCTTATAGCATACATAATACGTGGGTTTGGAAGAAAAGATTACAAGGGCGGAGAACAAAGCAAACCTTTCCTCTCTGGTATGGACATTCCTGATGAAAAGGAACTACACATCAGGGCAGGAAACATTTACTGGGGTTTCATGGAAGGATTGGAAGGATACTATGATATAATGAAAAAAATCCATACCGGAGTGGTAAACGATTATGTTGCATGGTTCTTAGGTGTATCTGCACTCCTATTCATAGTTATCTTAATTGTGGGGGTGACCTAATGCAAGTAAATCTTCCCAAATCGTTCAAGAGATCCCTGTGGGCATTCCATATCAATACAGGATCTTGCAATGGTTGTGATATAGAAATTTTAGCCGCGTTAACACCTAGATATGATGTGGAAAGATTTGGTATTAGACTGGTTGGCTCACCTAGACATGCGGATGTTTTGCTTGTAACAGGTCCTGTCACCAGGCAGATGGAGGACAAGGTAAAGAGAGTGTATGAGCAGGTTCCTGATCCAAAGGCTGTTATAGTTGTTGGAAACTGTGGCTCCACTGGTGGTGTATTCCATGAATCTTACAACCTGGTTGGGCCTGTTGATCGGATTATACCTGTTGATGTTTATATTCCTGGTTGCCCACCAAGACCAGAAGCTATAATAGATGGTGTTGCAAAAGCCTGGCTTAAACTAGAAAAACTGGAGGGAAAATAGTTCTATGAAAAAAACTCTGCTTACGCCAGAAAAAATAGTCAAAAAATTGAAAGACGTGTTTAAGGAC
>JAGHAJ010000130.1 GCA_021161545.1 Synergistota bacterium
ATGGTCTGCTGAAACAGCACCAACTTCAGCAGCAAGTTCTGCTCCACCAAATGCTTCTATCTCATCTGCATGGAGCTTCAGTAGGAAACCAAGTTCTTTTGCTCTGTTTAATATCAACCTTGACTCTTCTATCGAGAACACACCTCTCTCACAGAATACATCGCAAAACACTGCGAGCTTCTTCCTTGATACTTCGGGTAGCATTTCATCAATAATGAGCTTAATATACTCTTCGTTCTTACCCCTGTACTCTCTTGGAACTGCATGCGCTCCGAGAAATGTAGGTACCACATCTACCTCACACCCTTTTCTACATCTATTCGCTACTTCAAGTTGCTTCAGCTCATCCTTGACACTCAAACCGTAGCCACTTTTTATCTCCACAGTAGTGGTACCCCATTCAAGAAAGACATTAACCCTTTTCTTCAGTGCATCAAAAAGCTCTTCTTCCGACGCATTTCTTACAGCATCCACACTTCTCAATATTCCCCCACCTGCTTGAAGTATCTCCATATAGCTTTTACCTTCAAGCCGCATCTGAAATTCATCCTCCCTACTTCCAATAAATACAGCATGGGTATGTGGGTCAACAAAGCCGGGCAAAACTGCCCGGCCCCCTACATCTACAACTTCTTTGAACCCTGTTTCCTCATACTTAGACAGCAATTCATCTGTAGTCCCAACATCAACTATATATCCATCCTTTACGGTAAAGGCTCCATCCTCTATTATGTCAAGATCAGACATTTCTCTCGAAACCTTTGCCCTTTTATACTTATCTGCTACAGTAACAAGGTAGGCATGCTTAACCAGTAAATCCATGCTAACCTCCCATTTCGAGTAACCTCAATTCCAGTACCTGGTTGTCACTGAAATCCTTTATCTGCATGTAATACTTTGCGCTATCCAGTATAGCATCAACAGGCAGTAATCCTATTATTTCCGTACCTATTACTTCAACACCCCACCTTTTCGCTTCCATTCTCACAACTTCAAGTATTCTATAGATAGGGTTCTTCTTATAATCAGTGATGTTCATCGATACCTGAACTATTCCTCTCTCCTTTAGTTCCATACCCCTTGCCTTTATAGTGCTAAAGCCCCCACTACTTGCTCTTATAGCTTTCGCTATCTCCTTAGCAACCTTAGCATCATCTGTACCGAGATTAATATTAAATGCAACGAGTGGTCTCCTTGCACCTACTACAGTAGCGCCAGCAGTAGGATGCATCCTGGGCTCTCCAACATCTGGGTGTCTTTCTGGCTTCGTTATTTCCTGTTTCAAAGCCTCATACTCTCCTCTTCTTATCACCTCAAGCTTCTTTCTTTCAGGTCTCAGTGCAGCTTCCTCATAGAAGTAAATAGGTATACCCAGCTCTTTGTTTATCCTCTTTCCAAGCCTGTGTGCAAGCTCGACACACTCCTCCATCGTTACCCCGCTTACAGGAACAAACGGTATAACATCAACTGCTCCTATCCTTGGATGCTCACCCTTATGCTCCTCCATGTTTATGAGCTCTACTGCCTTTTCAACCGCTTTGAACACTACTTCCAACATCACATCCGGGTCACCCACAGCAGTTACAACCATTCTATTGTGATCTGGGTCTGCAGAGTAATCCAGCAAACTTACCCCATCTACTCCCTTGAAAGGCTCAACTATTGCTTCCACCACTTCCTTGCGTCTACCTTCGCTAAAATTGGGAATACATTCAACTAATCGTCTCAACGCAAATACCCCCTATAACTGTTTTTTCATATACGTATCTACTATATCATCTACAAGCTCATCACTTGCCACATAGGGCATCGTAATGTGGCCTCTACCCTGCATTTTCTCATTCCATTCCTTACTTACCAGCATTGCATTCTCATTCCTTGCCCATGACCTCCTCGAAACACCAACCATTACATCCCAATCCATTGCTTTCCTTATAACCTCGTCCTTATATTCACTTCCATCTAATACCAACCCAAAACCACCATTTATTGCTTTACCTATACCAACGCCTCCACCATTACTCAGCACAACCATTGTCATTCCTCTTGCAATATTTCCACCAAAACAATGAACGGCCATATCTGCCATAACATTGCTACCATCCTTGATATTAGCGGTCTCCCTGAACGGAGAGTCAGTACCACCTGTGTCATGATGATCTCTACCAAGCATTATAGGTCCAACCTCACCACGCCGCACCATCTCATTAAACTTCAAGGCTATTTTTACTCTCGTCTCTGCATCAGCGTAAAGTATCCTTGCTTCGGTACCAACTACAAGGTTGTTCTTTTCGGCATCCTTTATCCAATGATAGTTGTCCCTATCTTGCGATCTCCTATTCGGATCTATACAAGACATAGCCGCTAAGTCTGTCTTTATAAGGTCCTCATGCTTTCTACTCAGACATACCCATCTGAATGGACCATATCCATAGTCAAAGCAAAGCGGCCCCATTATGTTCTCTACATAAGATGGGAAAATAAACCCTTCGCTAACATCTCTGCCATTTTTGGCTATCTCCTTAACTCCTGCATCAAATACCGCCTTCATAAAGCTATTTCCATAATCCCAGAAGTGTCCTCCTCTATTAACGAGCTCCTTCAGTAACTCAAAATGTCTCTTCAGACTCCTATTTACTTCCTCTTTAAACTTTCCCCTATTCTCTTTTAAGAGTCTTCTTCCTTCCTCAAAGCTTAGTCCCTGTGGTGTATAACCACCTTCATAAACAGCATGACATGATGTCTGATCAGACAACAGTTCCACATTTATACCTTTGTTAACAAGGTATTCAAGTAAGTCAACTACATTACCGTAGTAGGCTATGGACCTTGCTAACCCCTTCTCCTTATATTCTAACGCCATAGAAACCACCTTTTCAACATCGTCTACTACATTGCTTACCCACCTCTGACTGAGTCTCGTCTCTATTCTTGAGTAATCTACTTCTGCTATTATTCCAACTCCACCAGCTATTTCTATCGCTTTTGCTTGTGCACCACTCATACCCCCAAGACCAGAGCTAACGAATATGTGCCCCTTTAAATCTTTATCTTCAGGAATACCAAGGAATAACCTACCTGCA
>JAGHAJ010000122.1 GCA_021161545.1 Synergistota bacterium
CTCTGTATTACCACCAGCACCACCTCTAAATCATGTAAAATATATTATGTAAAATACATTTTATATGTTAACACTTCGTAGAAATGGTGTCAATACCATTTTTGAATTGCCATTAAATGTGGTATAATTATAGAAAGTTAGCATTACCACAAAGACTCAGGATAGGAGGTTTGGAAGATGAGGAGGAGCGTATTTTTAACAAGCGTAATCATGATATTACTGGTATTTGGAAGTATTACCTATGCATCTACTACCCTTAAAGTAGGTTACATCTACATAGGGCCTGTAGGAGATGCAGGATGGACCTATGCACACGACCAAGGAAGAAAGTATCTTGAAAAACACATTAAAGGTGTAAAGGCCATGTACTTAGAATCTGTGCCAGAGGGCGCAGAAGCAGCCACTGCCATAGAAAGCCTCATAGCTACCGGCTGCAAAGTGATATTTGCAACCAGCTACGGTTACATGGACGCCACATTAAGGGTTGCCGAGAAATATCCCAATGTCATATTCGAACACTGTTCTGGGTACAAGAGGGCAAAGAATGTAGGCACATACTTTGGAAGGATGTACCAGGCAGACTTTCTTGTGGGTATAGTTGCTGGCTTCATGTCCAAAAAGGGAGTTATAGGCTATGTTGCACCACATCCCATCCCAGAAGTGGTAAGGGGAATAGATGCATTCACCCTCGGCGTAAGGAAGATAAACCCAAAGGCAAGGGTAAAGGTAGTATGGGTCAACAAGTGGTATGACCCACCAACAGAAAAGGAGGCAGCTTACAGTCTTATAGAAGCTGGTTGTGACCTCATTGCACATGGGCAGGATTCACCTGCAGCAAATCAGGCTGCAGAGTCCAAAGGTGTGTGGTCTATAGGTTACAACTCTGATATGTCAAAGTTCGCTCCCAAGTCTCACCTCACAGCAGCAATCTGGAACTGGGGGCCTCTATATGTAAACATGATAAGGAGTGTCCTGAACAAGACATGGAAGAGCCGTGCAATATGGGCCGGACTCGCAAGCGGTGTAGTACAGATAGCACCTTTAAACCCAGCAGTACCAGAGAAAGTAAGAGCTACAGTTGACAGATATAGAAAACTAATAAAAGAAGGAAAGTATAAGGTGTTTTCTGGTCCTATATACGACCAGAAGGGCAAGCTGAGAGTGAAAAAAGGGCAAACTTTAACAGACAAAGAGGCATGGGATATTTACTGGTTTGTTAAAGGTGTGGAAGGCACCCTTCCCAAGGGAGGATAGAAAATGCGCATTTCTGATATCCTGCCGGTAGCACTTGGTAAGCTACCGGCAGACCTCCTAATAAAAAACGCACGGATAGTGAATGTATTTTCCGGAGAAATAGAAGAGGGAAATGTTGCCATATTCCGCAAGAGGATTGCTGGTATAGGTGACTATCGGGAAGGGAAAAAGGTCATCGACATAAAAGGTGCATATCTCGTACCAGGGCTTATTGATGGGCACGTGCATATAGAGAGTTCAATGGTTGATCCTATAGAGTTCGCAAGGGCAGTCCTATCACGGGGGACTACTACGGTCATAGCAGACCCTCACGAAATAGCAAACGTTGCAGGACTTACAGGAATAGAGTACATGCTCTACTATACAGAAGGGATTCCGCTGAACCTATACATCATGTTGCCATCATGTGTACCAGCAACAAAGCTCGAAACCAGTGGTGCAGAGATAAACATCGTAGACATGATAGGCTTTGTAGAAAAACACCCAAGAATATTAGGACTTGGAGAAGTAATGAACTTCCCCGGCGTCCTTGCAGGTGATGAAGGACTTATAGCCAAAATAGAACTACTAAGACACAAATATAAGAAGATAGATGGTCATGCACCAGGACTTTCAGGAAAAGAACTAAACGCCTATATCTGTGCATTCATAAGGTCAGACCACGAATCCACAACAGCAGAAGAAGCAAAAGAAAAGCTTGCAAGGGGCATGCAAGTACTTGTAAGAGAAGGAAGCGTAGCAAAAAATCTCGATGCACTAATACCATTTATAACCGAGATGAACTATCCATACGCCAGTTTCTGCACAGATGACAAACACCCAGGAGACATGCTTGAAGAGGGACATATAGACTACATGGTTAGAAGGGCTATACAAAAGGGTATAGACCCAATCATAGCCATAAGAATGGCAACTATTAACACTGCCCGTCACTATAATCTAAGGAGTATGGGAGCAATAGCACCCGGTTATAAAGCAGACATGGTGGTAACAGACTCCTTAGAGGACTTCTCACCAAAACTCGTAATAAAAGATGCACAGGTAGTAGCAAGAGAAGGCAGAATAGTTACCGAGATAGTAGGAAACAAATATGAAATACCTAAACCCATAAAGAATTCATTCGGATGTCCCGAAATAACATTGGAAGACATAAGAATATCTGCAACGAGCAACAGAGTGAGAGCAATTAGGGTATTTGATGAATCTCTCCTCACAAAAGAAGAGATAGTAGAAGTCAACTTCAAAAGTGGATATATAGAACCAGATACGGAGAAAGATCTCTTGCAGATAGTAGTCATAAACAGGTACCGGAAAGAAAAAGAGCTAAGCCACGGCTTTATAAGAGGCACAGGCCTTAAAAGAGGGGCAGTGGCAACATCTGTGGGACACGATTCGCATAACTTATGCGTCATAGGGAGTAACCAAGAAGATATGGTATTAGCAGCCAACACTGTGATAAGGCATCAAGGAGGGTTAGTTGTTACGGTTGACCAGAAGGTACTGGAGTTTATCCCTCTAAGCATAGGAGGGCTCATGTCCACAGAGAAGATGGAAGTTGTAGCAGAAAAGATAAATCACATGAAAGAGATACTGAAAGAAAATGGTTCTCTACTGGACGATTTGTTCATGACTGTGTCTTTCATTCAACTGCCCGTAATACCAGAAATAAGAATAACAGACAAGGGTATAGTGGATGCCCGAAAAGGTGAATTTAGATCCCTCTTTGTATGAAGGGAATGATACATATTGAAAAAAAGCTCCATACTTCTGTACATAGTGTTAAGTATTGGTGTTACCATTATTATATGGGGTGCCTCTACGAGATTAAACAGGATCATCCTCTATCAGTTGTCATATGATAAACTAAGACTAACAGAACACACAACTCTCTCAGCAAAATATATAAAAGAAAGAATCATCGAGTCTGCAAATATGCTAAGGATAGTCTCTTGTCATATCACACCGTACTTCTTCGATGAGGATAAGTACTACTTAAATGTTCCCAAGCTACGAGAAAAAATATCAGACGTGGGGAACATAAGCCACGGTATAAAGAACATCATGATAGTAGATCCATTCGGTAAGATACTCATCTCCTATCCGAAGAGGGGTATGGAGGGAATAAACATACACGAAGACATAAGAGAATATAACCTTTTTAATATAGGAGAGTTATCTTCAACACCTACTCTAAAGGTATTTAAATACCACTACCTCTCAAAGGACATGAAACTAAAGACCCAATATGCCCTTTTATTTACATCCCCCATATACAAGAAATGGAATCTGGTAGGAAGGACTTATGGAATAATAGGGTTATCTTCTATAGTAAAGGAGATTACACGGTGGGAGGTCAGCAACATAACGATAAGCGGGCCCAAGGGGGAAATTCTCTATACATCTCTTAAAAATCCAAAAGAACTCACCAGCACCAAAAGCATATCAACCAGTAGCATTATAAAAGTTTTAAACCTATCACTTACAGTCACAAACACAGAACGAAAGGAAAAACTGTTAAGCAACGTCAAGAAAACCAGAAATCTCATGACTGTAATGCTAATAGCAATTGCTTCCTTACTTATAGTAGGATTGGTAATAATGATACAGAAAGACAGAAAGTTTATAAGAACACTCAAAGAAGAAGTCGAAGAAAAGACATCAGAACTCCAAAAAAGCAACGACTACCTGCTCAACCTGTTCCTGCTCAGTGGAGAGATAATAGAAGCTGACAACTTAGAAAGCATAAAAGGTATATCCACAATGTACATAAGCAAAATTATTAAGAGTATAATAAATGTATCTGAGGCTGTACCAACACAAGAAAGGGGTAAGTACACTCTAAGGGTTATAGAGGGTAAGCCTATAGAAGGAAAAATCGTATTTTCTATTGGCAAAGAAACGTCAAGACCTATATTCGGTAGTGTGGAAGATATATTTTTCGGCATAGAGGGCCTTGAAACTCTCAGGAAAAACGGTTTTAACTATGCATTCATCATCCCCATAACGCCGTCCGTCGGCGGAAGAGCAGAGACTTCTTTAACACTTATAGCATTCACTAAAGAAAGGATAAAAGAACCACAAAAAATTTTATCAACACTGGTAATGCTCAAAAATGAGATAGAGCTTGGAATCGCAAAGATAAAGCTATACGAAAAGGTAAAGAAAGAAGCTATAACAGACCACCTAACAGGCACATACAACAGAAGACGTCTTGACGAGATCTTCGAGATAGAGGTCGAAAGGGCTATAAGATACAAAAGACCTCTCTCCATTACTATCTCTGACATAGATAGATTCAAAGAAGTTAACGACACATTGGGTCACAAGATGGGAGACAAAGTCCTCATAGACACGGCACACATAATGCTTGAAAGCATCAGAAAGACAGATATAGTAGCAAGGTATGGTGGAGATGAATTTGCAATCATATTCCCAGAAACCCAAAAGGAAACAGCAGAGAAAATCATGCTAAGAATAAGGGAAAAGATAGAAGATTATGCAAAGGGGATAGGAATACCCATCTCCATAAGTTTTGGTGTGGCTTCATATCCAGAGGATGGCAACAGCTCGCAGGAACTACTCAAAGTTGCAGACAGTAATATGTATCAAGATAAGATGGAAAGAGGTGCAAAGAGATGACAAAGATATCCACAGCAATACTCATTGTGATACTGCTGTTTCTCACTATACCCACTGTGTCGTGTGGGCAACCGTACAAAGTGACAATAATGTTTAGCTACTCAAAGGATCTACTATGGGATACAAATGTGCTAAAAGGCATCAAATCGGCTTTAAAAGACATGCCAATAGACTACACATATTTCTATATGGATACGAAGCAACCACGGATCCCAACCTACATGAAGGAGATAGCATCAAAAGCCATCAAGCTCATACAGAAAGTCAAACCAGACCTTGTCATAACGATGGATGACAATGCCCTTAGACTCGTTGCCAAAAATTTCTATAA
>JAGHAJ010000184.1 GCA_021161545.1 Synergistota bacterium
CAACAGCAGAGAATTCACCTGGCATATATCTGGGATATCCCAAGGAAAAATTCACAGAGAAGGGAAAACCTGTCTGCCATGCCAAAACGCTACCAGCACCTTTAACATTATAGTGGCCCCTCATCGCCTCTATGGACCACCTTGTGTGAGCATTCAACTCTCTTACAAGGGATATAGCCGCCTCTACATTGTGGTATTTTCCTCCCGTCATAGTTAGCCCCATCCCAAAGAATATCACACCATACCTTGCAGAGAGCATGATGTCCAACATTTCCTTGAGCTTATCCACATGAACCCCACCAATAAACTCCTCAGAAGGCTGAATCCCCTTAAGTAGCATCCTCAAAGCCGTAAAGATATCGTAATCCCTTCCATATTCCACTCGAACAAAAAGATTTGCAAGTTTGGAAGAGACCGTATCCCTCACATCTACAACTACAAGTCTCCTATCCTTTCTGCCATAAGGTATAAGCATCCCCTTTGCAAATAACGAATATCGTTCATAGTGTCTCTGGTGTGATTCTAAAGGGTTGGAGCCCCAGAAAACTACAACATCTGCCCTGTTTTTTGCTTCCCCCAATGTGCAGGTAGGAATTCCAGACTGCTGTATGGCCATAGTGGTAGGTCCATGACAGACAGAAGATGTTTGATCTATACTACCACCAATAAGCTCAGCCAACCTTACAGCCTTTCTCTGAGCCTCTATAGAAGTAGAACTAAGTCCATATACAAGGGGATGTTTTGCAGAGGTTAGTATTTTCACCGCCTCCGATACAACATCGTCTATAGAAGCTTTTTTACCATACACCACTGGTTCTGCAAGGTCTTTTTCATGATTCAAAAACAATATTCTCCCTACACCACAACTACTCTTAACATTAACTATCTTTCCATTATCTACTTCCACCTCTATATCATCGCACAAACAACCACAAAAAGGACATACAACATTTTCTATCTTCATAGATTCGACACCTCTTTTAGCACTCGTTTCCAGCTCCATATTTCATCTTCAGAAGGAACCGCATCAACTTCTATACCTTTTAAATCTGGCATACCTATACCATTGGTGTCCGTAGATGTCAAAAGATTAGCCCAAGGACCATAAGGCATAAAAACCATTCCTCTTGGAAGTTTACCCTTTAACGCTTTGACAACCACCTTTCCAAATCTGCTGGATATCAAGACTGCCTTTCCCTCAAATATCTTCCTGTCCTGCATATCCTCCTCGTTAAAGTATGCAACAGCAACAGCATCTTCATATTCTTTTGTAGTCTTACCTATGTGGAGCACTACACCCTGCTTAGCAGTCCTACCGGTAATCAGTCTATACACAACCTCTCACTCCTTTCTCATACAACCACCTTTTCTGCTCAACAAGACCGTTTATGACCTCTTCTATACTGTCTCCAGAAGAAAAAACAGAACATACAGGACTCCCTTCAGTAATACACTCAGCTTCCATCGGTATATCCCTGAAACCTCTCCTCCACATCTCCTCACTATTAAAACCACAGAGTCCCTTTTCTGCATAAACTATACCCTTGGCAAAATAGCTCATAGGTCTTGGAATTTCCGACGGAAGGCTGCCCCTGCATGCTTCTAGATGAATCCTAAAGATGCTAATATTTAAGGCTTTCTCCACCAATTCCATACTCCCCGTATACCTGGGGTTTACCTCTATGACATAAGGAAGATTAGTACCAGCCTCAATAACTACATCCACACCAAAAACGCCACAAAGACCTATCTCCCGAGTCAATCTCTCAATCCAGTCACTCACCTCATCAACAACTTCAGAGTCAAGATTTGCAGGGTATACATTACCCGTCCACGCAAATCTCTTTCCACCAAGTAACCTCTCGCCAATAAGTTGAAGAGTAACACCAAAAAGCTTAGAATTCCTACTATCAGCAGCAAATAAAAAAGAGAAGCTTTTGCCGTTTATAAACTTCTGAAGATAAAAGCCACTTGGCAATTCACTATCAGTCCAAAAAGAAATACCCTTACCTCCTCCACTCTTAAAAGGCTTTTTTAACCATGTTCCACAACTACCAACCAAAGCTGTCCTAACGCCAGGAATCCTTATACCAAGCTCCTTTGCCAGATTCCACCACTTCTTTCCCGGTCTGACATTCCCAACTACCTCCTTTCCGTTACCAACAACCCTATTCCCCAAGAATCCAAGCATTTCCACATCGTTTTCAAGCACAGAAGAATAAGCCACTTTATATCCATCATAACGCTGAAGCACAGTAGAAAGGTGATTCCTGCCATCCACAACCTCGACTCTTCCTGTAAGACGCTGCAAATCCCAGTCCCCAAAAAAGTCTATTGCTATCACATCCTTAATTCCATAGCTAATAGCAGACTCTACTAATGCTCTAACACTGTATCCAACCAGCAACACTGCTATTTCTCACCTATTATCTGCACAGATTTACCTCCATCTGCTTCAACACCATACCTATATCTGCGCCCCTGTCAACATCGTATATAGATATCCCCTTATCCAAAACACGCTTTCTCCCTCTTACTCCTATATTAGAAACCACATAGGTATCACAGTCTTGTAAAAAATCTATCACGTAAAAGGTCTTCCCTCTTGGCATCTCCTTTGCATACGGGTTTAACCTCTTTTCAATCAACTTTAATCTCTCACTATCACACTCATAGATAAGATAAAACTCAGCCATTCCAAACATCTTTGAGCATACTCTCTTCCCATCATCCGTTGGTATTGCTATCCTTATCTGAACCACCCCTGTAGGCCAAAGAGTTTATCATATGAGCCAGCACACCCGCACCAAAACCATTGTCTATGTTAACAACACCAATACCGGGTACGCAGGTGTTCAGCATAGCAAGCAGTGAAGAGAGACCACTAAAGTGTGAACCATATCCGACACTCGTAGGCACAGCTATAACAGGTGAAGATATCAGTCCTGCTACTACTGTAACCAGAGCACCTTCCATACCTGCCACAGCAACAACCACATTCGATTTCCTTAAGGTTTCAAGATGGGGAAATAGCCTGTGAATACCAGCAACCCCCACATCGTATATCCTAATAACTTCATTTCCTAAAATCTCTGCAATAACGGCTGCCTCTTCTGCAACTCTGATGTCAGAAGTACCCGCAGTAACTACCGCTATACCCTTTCTTGGCTTACTGATTTTTCTCCTAACAGATGCTGCTATCTGAGCCTCTCGATAATAAATGATGTCAGAAATTTCCTGTCTGATGACATCAAATGTCTCATCATCAACATGCGTGAACACCACATTACCAGTAGAGGTAGAGAGTGCCTTTGCAATTCCTCTCACGTGTTCCTTTGCCTTTCCCTTACAAAACACTACTTCATCTATGCCGCGTCTAAACGGCCTGTGAGTATCAAGCCTTGCAAAACCTAAGTCAATATAGGGAAAGTCCCTTAATGCATTTAAAACCTCTTCCTTAGAAACTCTTCCCTGTGAAAAGTTATCCAGAAGATCCTCTAAAGCTCTCTTATCCATTAGTATCTACGCCCCTTTGCAACCCTCTTAAACCATACACCACAAACCACGAAACAGCAGAAGCAAGAAGACCATACATTACAGAAAGCGATACATCTCCCCAATCAAATGCCACCCAAAGCACAACAGTTGTTCCTCCTCCTACCATACTCCCTATAGCTGGCAAGCTATACAGCCTCGCATCCCTTACATAAAAGGCCACAACAAGTGGAATAAGACTACTTGAAACAAACAAAGAGAAAGCAAACATAGCTGCGTCTAATATATTCTTAAAAAGTAAAGATGCAAACAGTGCAACAACAGCAGAGATTATAGCACCAACCTTCGCATACAAAACCTCCTTAGGCATATATCTTCTCACTGGCCTGAGTATATCGTGAGCAATAATACCACCTGCAATAAGCAGATAGCTATCCGCCGTTGACATTATTGCAGATAATACAGCCAAACCAACAAAATCTCTCACTCCCTTGGGCAAAACAGCATTCACTACTCTCGGAAAAACCGCATCAGGAACTATATGCCTACCAAACAACGCTATACCAGCAATGCCAACTATCAGTGCTACAAACGTCATCACGGAATCTACCAATCCAACTGTTGCTACACCAATTCTCGCTACATCAGGCGATCTTGCCGCATTGCACCTTTGATAGAAGGATGGATTTGCCCAAAAGGGAAAGGTAAATATTATGAAAAACGAAATTATATCGCTGAAACCAAACGCACTTGGATAGCGTAGTGCTATATCCTCTATACGAGCAATCCCTCCAGTTGCCTTTAACGTAAACAAGACCAAAACAGCTAAACCTACAATCAAAAAGAAGAACTGCAGAATATCAGTTTCCACAACCTTCTTGAACCCACCTAATAATGTATAGATGAGAGCAACTCCAAGTACAAGAGAGGCTCCAGCAACAAACGGCGTACCAACCATGATATGCATTATGTAGCCTGCTGCCATTACATTTGTTGCTATCAGGGTTATACTGTACAGCAATGTAAACATTGACGAAACAACGGAAATACCTGCTCCATATGCCTTTTCGATGACACCACCAATGGTAAATCCCTCTTTCATCTGGTTAACCCTTGCAGCAAACAGCAAAGAGAAAGTGTAAACTCCAACAGATGTAGGTATAGCTATCCAGAGTGCATCGTACCCAAACATGTAGCAATAACCACTAAAGCCCAGTATTATAGCTGAATCCACCCATGTTGACATTAGTGTCAGAGATGTTTCAAAGAGCCCCAGCTTGCCCCCAGTAAGGAAAAAACTTTTAAATGTCTGTTGACTCCTAAGCTTCCAGAAGCCTATTAGCGATAGGAGACCGAGGTAGACAGCAACTACCGTCACTTCTTTTATTCACTCCCCTCCTTCTGCCTCTTCCTCACAAAGAATATAACAGCAACCCAGAACCCTATCTGTTCCAAGATGTAAACAGACAGTAACCATGAGTTCCCATGCATCTTCTATACCCACTCCTTACTGAGAGAAAGCTCTATCCCATTTAGCTTTATGGTCCAACACCTCTCATCCGAAAATGAAAATCCCTCTACTACCTTTTTAATAACCTTAACTGGTATAAACAGTTCTTTTGATACTCGCCGTAAATCCTCGTATTCCGCCTTCACATGCTTACCACTTCCCCTGTGAATAATCTTCACGGGGATCACAAATTCTACCTCATTGGTCCTCAAATATACCTTGTTCATCTCATAATAAAGAGATATATGCCTCGTTTCCAATACTCTTACCCCTATTGTCCCCATCTCAAGTGCAAGGTAATCAATAATGTCATCCAAATAGCTCTCCTCCACATCGACAAAGAGAAGTATCCCATTTCTTCCCTTTTTGTTTACGGAGTGTACATAGTAGGCATTCTTTGCACCCTTATCGAGGAGGTTTTGAATGTGGAGAGGTAAAAGTTCCATCTCTATATCATCTAAATTCAACACAAGGAGCATAATAATCCCCCAAGCAACCGGACAGGGAGATATCTCCCTGTCCGGGAAGTAACTACATAGCTTTCATAATCTCAACAGCCAGCTTTGCAACCTTCCGTGCTGCATCTTTTGCACCAGGGATAGCACCAGTAATGTATGCACCATTTTCTGCCAGTTTACCTGCATCCTTCCAGTTATATTTACCCATAGCAGCAGCAACAGCAGCAGGAACCGTCACATTTATTATAGTGTGACCAGAATACTGCAACTCCTGAGCTACACCTGCCGCGATACCTATCGGCAACGCCCAATCCTCAGAGAGCTCACCTCTTGCTATAGCTGGAGAAGCCTTGTGAGATAGTCCTTCTATCTTATAGGGCTTACCATCTACCTTGACTTCCATGTCGATATCGGAGTCAAATCCCCAATACTGCTTCACAAACGGGTGATGTCTCCTTGCCGCACCAGCAAGTTTCAGAAACTTTACCTCTATCTTCTTACCCATCACTGCAGTCAAAAGTTCGGATGCCTTCTTCTCCACAAAAGCCTGCCTTTCTGCATCAAATGTCTTGGAGACTTCCTCCAATGGCTTACCTTCTTTGAGCATCTGGTAAGCCCTCTCTGCCCTCTTGGAAATGCCGGCAGTCCTTGTAGGCTCACTTGCAAATATAAGCGTATCCGTTACAAGCCCTCTCTTAATCTGTTCGGTCTTCCTCGCCACTGTATTTATCGAAATCGTTGCCATTTCGGGGTCAAACCACTGATCCTGTTTAAGCTTACGAATAACCTCTGCAGCAGCTTCAATGTCTCCTTTGTTGTCTATAAGCAAGCACATTGCTACAACAGCATCACATGTTACATGGCCCAAAGGTGGGTTGACTGGACCACCAGAGAAGCCCGCACCATAGAATATAGCATTATCAAGCGCTGCCATAATCTCATTGAACGACATCATACCCACAACAGTGGGAGCACCTATGTCCTTAAACAGGAGAGCCAAGTCTCCTATGAGATGCGCAGTATCAAACTCCCTATCCGTTCCCCTTATCTTCATCTTTTCAGGCAAACCAGCAGTCTCAGCAGCAGATTTACCTGCAAGATAAGAAGTAGTATCAACAAAGAACTCTCCCAGTTTCTCGTCTATAAACCCATCAGAATGCAATATTTCCATCGTCGCAGCTGCACCCAATACAGCAGAAATAAATGGACTCGGCAGCAATCCTGCACCGCTATAAGCATTCATCATAGCCTCAGTTGCTATCTTTGCACCGTTGGTCGCAATTTCAGGGAATACGATATCCTCACCTAACACATTGTGCCCATAAATGGCACCACCAGCAAGGAATGGGGGAAGTTTCTTACCCACAATACTCGTAAGTTTCCCATTCTCCATCGCCTCATAAATTGCCTTGACAGCGGCAAACCCTGAAACCCTGTTTGAAAGCTTCGGTGTTGGTATAGCAGCTACACCAGCCCTGTCTGCCCCAGCTATCATTCTTGCCAATGCACCTATCTTTCTGTTCCCAGCAGGGACACCAGCCCTCGCATTTGTACCTGCCATATACATCAGAGATGCTACTATAAGAGCAGCATTAGCACTATCAGCACCACCAAGCTTTGCAGTAGCTATCGCCTTTTTCATTATATCTTCCACAGGAAGCTCCGAAACACTGGCATCACTAAGTTTATAATCCAAACCCTTAAGGATCTCCTCAGTTATGACATTCGCTGCTGCAATGGTAGCCAAATTCAACATTCCATGCCCCTTAACCAACGCCTCCAACCTATCATTCGTCACATAATCCGGTTCTGCAGTAGCTGCCATGACAGCAGCCATAACCTCTTTCTCCATTAAAACCCCTCCTTCTCCCCAGAATTCTCATCTCAAAATAATACTATCTACCACAAAAGTAGCACTATATCCTCTGTGCATATAACCAA
This sequence comes from Synergistota bacterium, assembly GCA_021161545.1. Classification (GTDB taxonomy): domain Bacteria; phylum Synergistota; class JAGHAJ01; order JAGHAJ01; family JAGHAJ01; genus JAGHAJ01. Next base: position 7,405 of record JAGHAJ010000184.1, read on the forward strand.
CCGCCCTCCTATCACCTCCTTACCTATAAGTAATTTTCACATTTAGACTCCACATCCAGTCTCAACAGCTACCATCCCTACTTTTAGAAAGCATAAAAAGTAGAAGTTAGACCATCTTTCACAAAGAGTATAACACAAAGGATATACAAAATCAATTGTGCCACAATACAAAAATATCCAAATATTATTGTGCGTAAAGCACATCACCCATAGAGACAACCTGAAGAGCTAACCAGAGGTAAAATGCATCTATGGGGTTGTGAGGATCGAGCCCTGTGAGCCTTTTTATGCGATCCAACCTGTACAAAAGTGTATTTTTGTGTATAAAGAGCTTCTTAGCAGCAGAAGAAGCATTCATACCGCAGCTTAAGTATGTTTTTAAGGTATGCAGTATTTCCTTTCTCATCTTGCTTTGATTTATATTTCCTATCGCATGAGATGCAAAACTCCGCCTCTCGTCTTCCCCTGAACTTCTTATAAGGTTACCCAGAAGCACTATGGGTTCATCATAAAAGAAGACATTTTTACCCGCAAACTCAGAAAGTAAGACTCCCACTTCCAATGCTCTAACTGCCTCTCTGAAAGACTTCTTCAACATAGAAATAGAATGAGCACAGGGTCCTATCCCCAAAAAAACATCTTCTTTTATCTCCTCCTTCAAAACAGAGGAAAGCCTAAAGCTCCACTCTATTTTCCTGTTTTCTGCTTCCTCCTCAGAATTGTACGTGCTCCCTACCTTAAATATAGCAAACAATCCCCCACTTATATTAGTTATTATGTCCTGATCACCTATCTGTGGGATTTTCTTACATGTCGACAAAACCTTTTCTCTGACATCATATCTCACCATCCCACCAGAAACGCTCTTCTCCATAACACCTATAGCACTTCCAATCACTGCGCCATACTTGGGGATACCCAGTGCAATTGCAAATCTCGGCAAAGACGGATCATACCCTAACACACTCAAATAGGAGGCCATATCTTCCCAATCAAAGCTATCTTTCTTCAGCAAACTTCCAACAAAGCTACTCATAGCATGTGTTTTTAAACTACCAACCGTTTCTATAAACCGTCTATGGAGTAGCAATTCTATTGTCACAGAAGTAATTCTACCAATATCCCTTACATGTCTGCCCCTACCCGTTATCCAGAGCACACCTATAACTCTATCACCCAGAAATATCGGAAAATTAGTACCTCCAACACCATCTTCAGTATCAACTTCTGTTATCTTACCCTCATTTATAGTAGCAATAGCTTCCTTGTAGCTTTTGCCAACCCACTGAGGGTCACTACTACCAACTACGATACCCCTATCATCTGTGATGCTTATATCCCGTCCTATCACAGGACA
>JAGHAJ010000153.1 GCA_021161545.1 Synergistota bacterium
ACATATGCTATATCTACTAAAAGGTTCATGATTACATAGATAAATGTCATGAGTATCACGACCCCAAGTACTGCTGGAAAATCCACGTTTGTCATGGATTCTACCGCATATCTTCCAAGTCCGGGCCAACCAAATATTGTTTCTGTAAGCACTGCCCCTGCCAGCAGGTACCCGAACTCATAGCCTATCAGTGTTATGGGGGCTATGAGTGCATTCCTTAGAGCGTGTCTCATTATAATAGCTCTTGGACCTAAACCTTTTGCCTTTGCTGTCTTGATATACTCTGCTTGAATGACTTCTAACATAGAGGACCTTGTAATCCTTGCTGTCATACCAGTTGTGGCGTATGCAAGCGTTATGGCAGGCAGTATTATATGCTTTAAGGAGTTAGTGAATGCTTCCCAGTTTCCGGTTAGCAGGCTGTCGAGTAGGTATAGTCCTGTGACGTCTTTTGGTGGAGTGATATATGGGTCTATCCTGCCTGGTCCGGGGAGTATACCCAGTTTGAAGTAGAACACCAGCAAAAGTATCAAACCCAGCCAGTATATTGGCATGGATACGCCACTAAGGGCAAATATCCTGATAGTGTGGTCTGCCAGGGAGTTTCTTTTGACAGCAGAGATTACTCCAAATAATATGCCAAGAGGCACCATTATGAGCATGCTTACAAGGGTTAACTCAAATGTGGCGGGAAAGTAAGTCTTAAGCTCTTGAATAACGGGTCTTCTCGTTAGGATGGAACGACCAAAGTCTCCCTTTAGTAATCTTCTTATATATCTGAAGTATTGTATGTATAAGGGCTGATCCAGACCAAGCTCTTTGGTTATGCGCTCTATTTGGTCTCCTGTTGCATGTGGTCCTGCTATCATTCGTGCAGGGTTGCTTGGAACAGCATACATTAGGAAGAATGTAATGGTAACCGTTCCGAGCAACACTGGTATTAAGAGCAAAAGCCTTCTTATAATGTACTGATACAGTTTCATCCCTTGCTCCTTTCTGCTTGATGGTTTTAGGAGGGTGGTGGATAAAACCACCCTCCTAAATTTTTATTTGTGGATGCCGTAGAAGCAGGGCATTTCGTAGTATATTGGATTCAGTACGTATCCTTTTATCCAGTCTCTTGTTGCCACTATCTGCAGCCTTTCTGCTAACCAGATTGCAGGGCAATCCCTCATGATTATCTTTATAGCCTTTGCGTATAGCTCTTTTCTCTTTTTCTTGTCTGTCATATATCTTGCCTCATCCAGAAGTTTGTCGACGGTTGGATTCTTGTAGTATGATTCGTTGAACCCTTTGTTTCCAAACATAGAAGAGTGATATTCATACTGCACGAAATCTTCCGGGTCAGCGTAATCTGCGTACCAGTGTGTATCGAATATTTGTGGTGCTTCCTTTTTATTGCCCATCTTTGCCCAGATGGTGGTCCATGATAGGAATTGGATGTTGATCTTTATCCCTAACTTTTTCACACTCTGCTGCAGGACAAGTGCAGCCTGCTTGTGTATGTACCCTCCTGTCTCAACGATAAAGTTCAGTGTGAATCCACCATTGGGGTATCCAGCTTCGGCAAGAAGCTTCTTTGCCTTTTTTAAATCTCTGTAGTATACGGGGTATGAGGAGTCATATTTCCATATAGCGCTGGGTTCTGGTCCCTTTAATCTCCTTACCAGGCCTTTCATTGCATACTTTATAAACGCGTTATAGTCGAATGCATACGCAAGGGCTTGCCTGACCCTAACATCTTTTAGTGGCCCTTTTGTGGTGTTAAGACCGATGTAGAATATTGTCAGAGATGGCTGTGTCAGGACTTTTATTCCCTTCTCTTTTTTGACCTTTAGAATGTCGTCTTCGGAGATCCTGTAAGCTATATCAACATCTCCTTTTTCTAATAGTAATCTTCTTTCAGATGGCTCTTTGATAGTTCTTATTATTACCTTTTCGAAGTAGGGTTTCTTCCATCCCATGAAGTAGTTTGGATTTCTCTTGAGCACTACTTGCTGCTCATGTCTCCAGCTTTCGAGTGTGTATGGTCCTGAACCTGCTACCTTATCGTGTAGCCAATTCTGTGCCCATGGATCTTTGGTAGTGCTGTGTGACTTAACAAGTTTGCTGTTGAGCACAGCAGACCCAGTCTGTGCGATAAGTGTGAGGAACCATGGTACAGGATGTTTCAGGGTGATTTTAACTTCGTATTTGCCAAGTACCTCTATGTTCTTCACTACCGTCTTGAGCTGGCTGCCCGGCCCTTTGCCTATCTTTATTGTCCTTTCAATGGAGTATTTTACGTCCTTTGCTGTGAGTTCCGTGCCATCTTGGAATTTTACACCTTTTTTCAAATAGAATGTGTAACTCTTGCCGTTGTCTCCCACAGTCCACTTTTCAGCCAATTCACCCTTTACCTTTGTTGCACTTGGACCGTCAAGTACCACTAATGTGTTATAGCAATTTCTGATGACCAGTTCGCTCTTGGGATCCCATGCAACACCTGGATCGAGAGTTGTTGGATCCTCTGGCGTTGCTACGATTACTACCTTAGAACGATCTAAAGCCATTACTGGAAATGAGACCATAAGTGCAACAATTAAGCTTAACACCAGAATACCTATACCTTTTCTCATCCTATCTACCTCCTTTTGCATTCGTTTATATAGTATAATTAGCTTTGAAGATGTAAAATCCTTTTCTCTGGGTTAACTAATTTATATTTTTTAAATTTTGTTGTGGTTTGTGTAAATTGGTGAGGTTTAAAGAACTGGGGTGAAGAGCTATGGATATATTGTTTCTTGGTACTGCAGGTGCACTTCCGTCGGTGTCAAGAGGCTATACTGCTCTGGCAATTCGTGCAGGTAGAAAGGTCGTACTCGTAGATACTGGTGATTGTGCTATACAGAAGATGTTGAGAGTTGGCTGGAATCCTTTGGATGTAGAATACATATTTATTACTCATCTCCATCCAGACCACTCTTCTGGCTTGCCTTCGATAACCCATATTTTATGGATGATGGGTAGAAGGGGTAGCTTGAGCATCTTTACGCCCAAACCTTTTGCTTCTGAGATGCAAAGTATAATTGCTGCATATGGTCTGGATAGGTTGGAGGGTCTTACTTTGAAGGTTTCCTTAATTCCTCTGGCTGATTCTGTTGTAGTTGAAGATACGAGCCTTGAAATACATACGTTTCCTGTCAGGCATTCTATTCCCAATGTCGGTGTTAAGGTTGTTTATGGGGGTAAGAAGGTAGTCTATACAAGTGATACGGAACCATGTGAAGCTGTTGTTAGAAATGCAGGTTGTGCGGACATATTGATACATGAGAGTAATGAAAGTGCTTACATTACAGGTGGACAGAGGGGGCACTCCACAGCAAGGGATGCGGGTAGGATAGCGCACCAGAGTGGTGTTGGAGAGTTGTTCCTTGTCCATCTTGGGCCGGCTTTGATGGATAGAGAGAAAGATATAGTTCGTGAAGCCAGAGAAGAATTTGGTGGTAAAGTCACTGTGCCAAATGACCTTGACGTATTAACGTTATGAGGTGTTGATATTGGGCGCTGATATTGATGTTCCAGTGCATGTGAGAGAGTTTATATTATCTAATAATATGGTGAGAAAAGGTGATAAAGTAGTTGTTGCGTTTTCGGGAGGTCCAGATTCCACGGTAATGTTACACATACTGTATGCACTTTCAAAGGAGATAGGGTTTTCTTTGCACATTGCTTACCTAAATCATATGTTGAGGAAGAGGGCTGAAGAGGAAGCCTTGTGGGCCCAAAGTGTGGCTCTTGAGCTCTCAGTTGATTTCAGTATAGGCAGGTATCCTGTTAGCTGGCTGTCTGCTTTTGAGGGAATGTCTGTTGAGGATGCAGCAAGGATAGCCCGCTATGGGTTTCTTGAGGATGTGAAGAAAAGGGTGGGAGCGAATAAAATAGCAGTAGCACACAATATGGATGACCATGTTGAGACCGTTCTTTTGAAGATCATAAGAGGATGCAGTGTGAGCGGGCTTGTTGGTATAAAGCCCGTTTCGGGTGATATTATAAGACCTTTGCTCTGTATGAGCAAAGAGGAGATTTTTAGATTTTGTGAACGTTATAGTCTTTTGTATAGAGTGGATGAAACCAATGCGGATACTTCTTATCTCAGGAACAGAATAAGACTGCAGTTATTACCATTTCTGAGGAGAAACTTTAATCCTAATATAGCTGGGGCACTGATTGCCCTATCTAAGAGTGCCTGTGTGGAGGATGAGTTTATCCGTGAGCGCGCCCAAGGTGTGTTTGGTGAGTTATTTAGACTTGAAGATGGTGAGCTTGTTGCAAGTGTTAATGCGTTTTTAGGACAGCACATATCGATGCAATATAGGTTGTTGTTGATGGCTTTTGGACGTTTGTCTGGAAGTTTAAGTGGTTTATCAAGAAAGCATCTGGATGCTATGCTGAGCATCGTGACGAGTGGGAGTGGATACAAAGAGATAAAGCTGCCAAATGGTGTAATCTTCCGTAAGATGCAAGGTAAAATTTACCTTTCTAAACGAGCAGTAGATATTCCCCCTGTAGAATATGATTTCTGTCCTCCTTATGAGTTGAACACTCGTTGGGGTAGCTTTAGTGCAACCTTGATGAAGCCACCCCTTGATAGTAGTATTGTAGGGAAAGACATGAATATTGGTTACTTTGATGCAGAGAAACTTCTTATGCCGTTGGTTATAAGGAACAGAAGACATGGAGACAGATTCAGGCCCTTTGGTATGAATTCCACGATGAAGCTTAAAAAATTCTTCATAAACGAGAAGATACCCTATACTGAGAGGAACAACACTCCTCTTTTAGTTAGTGGTGATGATATAGTTTGGGTTGTAGGAGTGAGGGTGTCTGATAAGTATAAAGTGACGGATAGCACCAGGAGTGTGCTAAGAGTCGAGTTTGAGAGGCAAACTAATTCCCCGTGAAGATATGTACTCCAAAATGTTGGATGTGGTTAGCTGGTGTGGATAACGTGTGGGTATGGTATAATAGTTGCGACAGTATAGTGGAGGTGTAAGGTATATGGTGATGCGTGCAAGTAAGGGTAAGAAGGAGATAGATATCAAGGAAGTCATAAAAAAGGAATTGCCTGAAATAGTCAAAAGTGACCCAGAGTTTAGACTTTGGGTAATAGATGTTACTCATAACCTTTATGCAGATAAATCAGAGGCTGAGAGTAAATTTGACAAAATATTGGAAGAGCTTAGAAGAGATAGAGAAGAGCAGGCTAAGAGGTGGGAGGAAGATAGGAAAAGGTGGGAAGAAAACAATAAGAAGTGGGAAGAAAATAACAGAAAATGGGAGGAAAACAATAAAAGGCTGGAGGAAATGCAGAAAGAGTGGAACAGAAGATGGGAAGAAAACCAAAAAACGATAAACAGAATCTTGGACGAACTGAAAGAGAGTAGAAGAAGGTTCGACAGTTCCATTGGTGCCCTTGGTGCAAGGTGGGGCATCCAAACAGAGGAATCGTTCAGGGAGGCCCTAAAAGGCATACTCAGAGACGTCAGTAAAGTTCAGGTTGAAAGATGTCTGGGTTACGATGAGGAAGGAATCGTATTCGGGAGGCCTGACCAAATAGAGTTAGACCTGATAGTAAAAGATGGTATTTTAATCATAGGGGAAATAAAATCCTCTATGAGCAAGCCTGATGTGTACATCTTGAAAAGGAAAGTTAAGTTCTATGAAAAGAAACATGGCAGAAAGCCTGACAAGGTGGTCATAATATCACCAATGGTCTCAGACGAAGCCAGGAAGTTAGCGGAAGAGTTTGGTTATGAGATATACAGCTATGCAGGAGACTTGAAAGTATGATATGATGGGAAAGTGTATTATATTGCTCCCCTGAATAATTGGACAAGGAGGAAGTAGAGAATTAAAATATCAGTAAGGGGGTGCACGGAATGGCTAAGAAACTCTCAACAGAGGAAAAGATGGCAATAATTCTTGAAGGTCTTCGTCATGAGAAGAGTGTTTCTCAAATCTGCAGAGAA
>JAGHAJ010000142.1 GCA_021161545.1 Synergistota bacterium
GGTAAATTTTAATGGAAAACTGCCTGAATGGGTCTCTGCTAAGGATTTGATCCTTTACCTTATAGGTAAGATAGGAATAGATGGGGCACTTTACAGAGCGTTGGAGTTTGGTGGAAGCACTATAGATGCTATGGGTATGGATGGAAGATTTACTATCTGCAACATGGCTATAGAGGCAGGTGCAAAGGCTGGTATAATTCCTCCGGATGAAACTACGCTTGGTTATGTCGAAAGTAGGGCAAAAAGAGGGTATGAGCCTCTGCTTCCTGATAAAGATGCCAATTACGAGCAGGTTATAGAGATAGACGTGAGCGATATAGCACCGCAGGTTGCTTTACCACATCTACCTTCAAATGCCAAAGCAGTGAAGGATGTGGGTAAAATAAGGATAGATCAGGTGGTCATAGGTTCTTGCACCAATGGCAGGGATACAGACATGGAGGTGACGCACAGAATATTGAAAGGTAAAAAGGTTGCTCCGTGGGTTAGACTCATAGTGATACCAGCTACTCAGAAGGTGTACCTCAATATGTTGGAGAAGGGATGGGTTAAAGACCTTATTGAGGTTGGTGCGGTTGTTAGCACCCCGACCTGTGGTCCGTGTCTTGGCGGACACATGGGAGTCCTTGCGAAGGGGGAGAAGGCAGTTTCTACCACAAACAGAAACTTTGTTGGGAGAATGGGCCATCCTGAGAGTGAGGTGTACTTGAGCAGTCCTGCTGTTGCAGCAGCTTCAGCTATAACGGGCTACATTACAGACCCATTGGAGGTGGTATAAATGATGTTCAAGGGAAAGGTGTGGAAATATGGGGACAATGTAGATACGGATGTGATTATACCAGCCCGTTATTTGAACACAAGTGACCCTGAGGAATTGGGAAGACATGCAATGGAGGATATAGACCCTGACTTTGTTAAAAATGTCCAGAAAGGTGATATAATAGTTGCTGGAAGAAACTTTGGCTCCGGAAGTTCAAGGCAACATGCACCTGTTGCCCTGAAGGCTTCTGGCATCTCAGCGGTAATTGCTAAATCCTTTGCGAGGATATTTTTCAGGAATGCAATAAACATAGGACTTTATGTTGTGGAAATCCCTGAGGCTGTTGATGAAGCACAAACGGGGGATGTAATGGAACTTGATGTCTCCAGAGGAGAGGCTAAGAATCTTACGAGAGGCAAGAGTTATCGAATACCTCCAGTGCCTGACTTTCTGAAGAAGCTGATGGATGCAGGTGGTCTTGTTAACTATGTGAGAAAAAGGATTGAGGCATGATTTCTCTTGGAAGAGAGGTCAAAGGTAGTATTCTTGCTGTGGTTTGTGTTCCTATCTTTGGCCTCTTTCCTGTTATTGTCAAGTATGGTGTTGCCACGCTGAATCCAATAGTGTTCGGTAGCTACGCTGCACTGGTATGTGCGGCGTTCCTCTTTGTAATACTCTTTGTTATGAGAGCTCCATTTAGTTTGTTAAAGAATGCCCGGATACAACTTAGACTTTTTGTGGTAGGGGCCTTTGGAACTTTTCTCTCTTCTGTTTTCTTCTTTATAGGTTCTACCATGACGACGGGTATAAATGCAGCTATATTGCTTCAGATAGAGCCAGTTTACTCCATGTTTATAGGTTACCTTTTCTTAAGGGAGAGAATAAGGGCAAAACAGATCTATGCGACGCTTCTTGTTGTATTTGGTACTCTTCTTGTTTTGTACAATGGTAGGCTTTCCGTAAACATAGGTGACATATTTGTTCTTCTGACACCGTTATGCTGGCAGGTCAGCCACTACAATGGGAAGATTCTTATGAGGAATACAAATGTAGGTCCTATAATGGTTTCTTTTGGCAGAACACTCTATGGGGGATTGTTCTTATTTGTCCTTGCGTTGATAATGTATAGGCATAGTGCCTTTACACAAAATATAAGGGAATTTCTCCCTTTTATACTCTTTCAGGGAGTTGTAACGTATGCGGTTGGTTTTATACTTTGGTATAAGACTCTCAGTCTTATAAACCTGTCCAAGGCTACAGCCCTTATAACCCCTTACCCAGTCTTTTCGTTCTTCATGGCACAGTTCTTGCTGAAGGAGAGCCCTACTATCTACCAGATAGCAGGGCTCTCGGTAATTGTTGTAGGTATATACCTTCTGCTTCACGTAAAGAGCGAGATACTCAGTAGTACCAGCGCTTGAACGTTATCTCTTTCCCTGTTGGATACACTATTTTGTAGTGTATTGTTAGCTGCTTTTGGGAATGTGCTGCTATTTTGACTTTCCATTTTACGATGCCATCTTTTTCTTCAGTTGGTTTTGGTGAGAATCTCACATCTACTACCTTTACTTTTTGGTTTTCGGATATGGGTATAATCTCTTGGATGATGACCTCTTTTGGTGTGTTGTGTGTGTTTTTGATTTTGATGTTGTATGCGTATGTTATCTGCTTTTCCTTAGAGAATATGCCTTTTTCGCCCTTTAGAGCCTGTTTTTTGTACCTTTTTACTTCAAACCCTTCATCTACGCCAAAGAACACTTCTGATTGCTCCTGTGGAAGTATGCTTTTTAGCATACCCTTTTGAAGTAGCTCGTTGTTAGCGAAGAATATAGCACGGCCTCTTATCCATGGAATCTTTGTTGTATTTTTCAGTGAGGCTTTTATGAACACATGGTTTGCAAGAAATGGTTTGGATACGTAGGAAAGGGTTGCAGGTATGTAACCTTGGTATATCTCTATGAAGTGTGGCTTTCCATCGGGTGGTATGCTAACCTTTCTGGATATCTGTATATTAAAACCGACTAACTCTTCCGATGTTACTACTTTTTCCCTTATGAGATTGGTAGCAGCAGCTGGTAGGGAAAATGTCTTTTTTGTTCTGGTTGTTTTAGGATGTTTTGCTATATCTACAATCAACCGATATGGCCTCGGTGGACTTTGTGGCATGAGTATCTTCTTTGTTCCGAGGTTTAGTCTGATATCTTTCCATTCCTCTTTAGTTCTTTGTTGCACAACTGCTGTATATGTAATATGTACCCTGTCTTTTTCTATGTTCAGTATGTATGTTGGTCTCCAAGAAGCAGACCTCACAAAGTAGCTAATGGTTAGTTTCTGCTCTCTTTTTGGTGCAGATTTAAGCAGGAGTTTTACAGCCTTTTGGAATACCTTCTTTCCTGATATAAGCTTAATTTCCCTTTCTATGGCTGCTATATCCTTCTTCAGTTTTTTGATATCCCTCTTTAGCCTCAGTTCCGCTGATGTGTATGTTTCTACTTTGTGTTGGATGTAGGCAAGAAGTTTATCTAAACCCTCTTTGTTTGCTGGTGGCTTGATGGATATCATTAGCTTTAGAGATTCTTTTAATGCCTTGACTTTTGCAAGTTTACTGTCTAATGCGTCTTGTTTTTCGGATAGCTTTTCCTTCAACTCTTTGATGTATGGTGATTGTCTGGCATTTGAGAGAACTTTTTTTATTGAGATACTTGTTGTGGGTATCTGGCTTTTTACCCTGATGGAAGATGGGTCTGCTGTTTCTGGTATGGATATGTTGGCTGCTTGATTGTGGACCTGCACAATTTTCTCCACCATGGCACCATTTTGGTATAGGGTTACTGATGTTACCTTGCCATTTAATAGCCTTTCTGCCGATGCCACTCCTGAAAGTGCAGTGAAGATTATACTCAAAGTGGCAATAGCTCGTATCTTCACTTTTTTTTTCACCTCCCTTGTATCAGCATTATAGCAGAAAGGCTATCTTATTCCAATGTGAATATGCAGCCTGTATGTTATAATCTTTATTAGTATCTTTCTGGAGGTTATTGATGTGAGAGTTGTTGAGGTGTATTCTGTCTCTAAGAGATTTGGTGATAGATTTGCTGTTAAAGATGTTTCCTTTTCTGTAGGTGAGGCGGAATGTGTAGGAATAATCGGGCTTAATGGTGCTGGAAAGACAACTTTGATTTCTGTGGTAGTTGGGTTACTCCTTCCTACCTCTGGAGATGTAAAAATATTTGGTAGACCTCCACGTTCCTTCGGGGTTAGGGGCAAGATAGGTTACCTGCCAGAGCTGTTTATACCTCCTGTTAGGCTCACACCCTTTGAATTATTGGGACTATTTTGCAAGCTGCTTGAAATTGATGAGAACCGTGTTAATGAGCTTTTGAGGCTTGTTTCCCTGTATGATGTTAGGGATAGGCTTATATTGAGGCTTTCCAAAGGAATGAGACAGAGGCTTGGTATAGCACTCTCTCTTGTTGGTGATCCACCCATAGTTGTGCTTGATGAACCGTTTACGGGTTTGGACCCTCTGGGCAGGTATGATATGAGGGAGACGATAAGGAGACTTAAAGGTAGAGGGAAGACTATAATCTTCAACTCCCACGTATTGCAGGATGTAAGAGAGATTGCAGATAGGGTTATCCTCATGCACGATGGCACAGTGCTGTATGATGGTTCAATTGCTGACTTTGTTTCTACAGTGTCTGATAAAAGCCTTGAAGACGCCTTTTTAATGAGGATTGGGGGTAGAGGTTAGGTGTGACGAGTGCGTTTTACATTGCAATAGCAACATTTAAGGAGGAGACAAGAAACAAGATTTTTTACCTAATACTGTTTGTTTTGCTGGGAGTTATAGCCTTTTCTGGGTATCTTTCTGTGCTTTCTATATCTGATACTGCTGTTGCATTTGGAGGTTTTGTGCTCTACTTTGTGAAGGTTGTTACTGTATTAGGTGTTTTATTTTCAATGACACTTGGTTTATACGCTGAGAGGGAGAGCAAGGGCTATCACCTCTTTATCCTACAGCTTCGTTATCCATTTCTTTACATTCTGGGTAGATTCTTGGGATATAATCTATTGTTTGATTTTGTTGCTGCTGTATCTGTGATGGTGGTATATGTTCTGGAATTTACACTCTTTGGTGTGAATTTGTGGGGTATTTGGATATACTTATTAAATACTGTGCTTGTGTTTTACATGATTTCTGGTGTAGCCTTGTTCTTTTACACCATTTTCAGCACTCCCATCGTTTCTCTGCTTCTTTGTATGGCAACATTCTTTGTTGGGCACCTTTCTGTATCTTTTTACTTCTTTGTTTCCCACTATCCAAATGTGGTTGTTAGGTGGTTTCTTAAAGTTATATATTTTTTGGTGCCGAATTTGTCTATATTTTCGAGTGAGATTTCTGTGGTTCACGGAGCTGGGAATTTGTTAAGTTTTTTCTCTCTTTTTTATGCCTTGAGTTACGGCTCTATGATGGTAGTGCTGGCATCTTTGATTTTCTATATGTGGAGGGATTATTGAGCTGTGAAGGTTGTGTTGAGCCTGCTCTTGGTAGTATTTTTTGCTGTTTCTGTGCTGATGCTTTCTTTACATGATACACATACTCTGATGGAAATTCATCCCATTGCACAATCACCGTGGTTAATGAGGTTTATCTTTCTCGATAACAGAGTGGCTGTAAGCCAGTATTATCTTATACGGGTTGCTATGGACATATTCAGGATCTGCAAGTATTCCAGTCTGGAATGTGAGAGGTTGTATTTGTCTTACAAGGCAGACCCTAACAATTCTGCTGCTTTGTTTTTCCTTGCCAATGTTGTTCCGTGTAACAAAAGAGGAGCTATTACGGTACTCAGGTATCTCAAGGCCTCCCTCTGTATAAAAGATACATGGAGGGGATATATGTATATTGGATTTTTATACTACTTTTATCTGGAGGACTATAGCCGTGCAGCCAAGTACTTTAGACTGTCCGCTCGTATGCCAAATTCTAAACCTTATGTGCGGAGTCTTGCACTAATGGCATATTACCGTTCAGGCAGGCTCACATTGGCAAAGCAGTATTTGTTATCTGTTTACCACTCTACGAATGACAAGAGAAGGAAAAAAATACTCTTGAGGAAGATAAGATGGATAGATACGCTTATTATCCTCAATAAAACAGTTGTCTTCTTTAAGAAGATAGAAGGAAGATACCCCCGTACACTAAGAGAACTTGTTGAAAAAGGATATATCAAGAAAATACCCGTTGACCCGTTTGGCAAAGGATACTATATAGACCCCAATACTCACAGGGTTAAGAGCAGAATTTAATAGTATTTTTTGTAAAGCATCATGGTCCAGCACTCTTTGCTGCTGTACTTTACATACTGAAAATATCCTTTGTTTCCGTTTACCTCTCCGTCTACATCCCTGTCTATCTTCTCTATTGCACTCTGCGGGAGTTTTAGGCTTCCTGCTGGGCTGTCCCATAATGCGCTTCCGCACCATACTTCGAGTTTTCCGTCGTCATCTGACCATGAGTAACCTGCATATGCGCCTGGATACTTTGCTGCAAATTGTGGAGAGCATGCGTATGCCCATGTGTACTTTCCGCCAAAGGGTGTGTTCTCCTGCCACCTATCCAGGTAAGGTCCATCCCAGTTTGGATCATGTGCAACATTTGTCACGAATCCGGGATCCTGTCCCACACCATTGCTGAATGCCTTGTCTGGGGGAAATCTGCCTGTGTCAGAGTAATATACAAGGGCAGCTGTTTTCAGCGTTGCCATGTCTGACTCTAACTTTGCTACCTTTGCTTTCTCCACACTCTTGAATGCGTTGGGCAACAACACAGCCATCAGCACCCCTACGACTGCTATTACGATAAGCAATTCAACCAGTGTAAAGGCCTTTTTCATTTTTGTAAGTGACACCTCCATTTCTATTCTAATATAGTTTTTGGAGCTTGTCAAATATTACTCTGTATAGAGTATTGCTTATTGGCATCCCTTTATAACCCCACATTTCTGGGCTTTTGGATTTTTGTAATATTATATCACTAAATAATGGATTATTTGCTACTTTATTGGCTTGATTTCAATCCGAGCGGTTGATAAAATACTTCTGCTTCATACCCATTTGTGGGGAATAGATAATTAGGCGGTAGTGTACAATTAATTGTGTCACCCCCTTGAAGGACGAGAGGCTATAGTGTAACCTCTCATTAAAAATCCCTTCAAGGAGGTCGAACAAAATGAACAATTTAATTATCACACAACTTCTAAAGGA
>JAGHAJ010000210.1 GCA_021161545.1 Synergistota bacterium
CTTTTAGAGAACCCGCCGCGAAATCCCTGACAAAACCATCCGGATCATTCACTGCCTCCTCAAGTGGTTGTATTGCAGCAGGTGTGCCTACCCTACCAAGTGCCTTGGCAGAGAATCCTCTCACAAAAGCATCCTCATCTTCCTTTAAAGCTTTAACAAGTGCATCAACTACCTTTTCATTACCATTAACCTCTTCTAATAGCTCCGTAGCCTTTATCCTGATAAATCTATCATCATCTCCAACAAGGAGTTCACAAATCTTGTCCACAACCGCGGGTTCAGTGATATACTGTTTCACTTCATCCATCAACTTTATCTTCTCGGCAGACGGAGCGGTGTCCAGTTGCTCCAGCAATTGCTCATGCATGGCAAAACTCCCCTCTTACAACCTTAATGTAGCAACCAACCTTTTGGGGTTCAAAAGCAAAGCAATAGCATCTCTCACATCAGTTACTACTATATCAGCCTTTTCTAATAGCTGATCACAAAGCCCTTCCCTTCCAACAACAGCTATACTAACACATGCAGAGTTAAACATTTGCACATCATTACAGCCATTTCCAATAGCCACTATACCATCCCAGCTATATTCTCTCAACAACTCCACCTTTGCCTCCCCACTGGAACCAGAAGGGAGCATAATCAGCTTGACATACGGCAAGATATTCTGCAATTCGTCTGCTGTACCATAAGTATCTGAAGTCAAGACAAAAATATCCACTTTATCCTTAAGGAGTCCAAGCATATCTTTTATCCCTGGAAGGAGCCGACCATCCAACGCTATCGTACCATTCATGTCCATTGCTACAGCTTTTATAACAATATCTCCTTTTCCTGGTATAGTCACAGAAATCATACATTCACCTCAAGTATCTAAACGGATTTACTGCTCTGCCATACTTATACAACCCAAAATGCAAGTGAGGACCTGTCGAATAACCACTATTTCCAACTTTACCTATAACTCTACCTCTCTTTACATACCAGCCTGCCCTAACGTATATCCTAGAAAGGTGCCCATAAAGGGTCATCCATCCCCCACTATGCAAAATCTTAACAGTCTTACCAAAGCCTCCATACCAACCTGCAAATATTACACGACCACTTCTTGCAGCAACTACTCTTGTACCCCAAGGTGCAGCTATATCAATTCCTTCGTGGAACTCTCTCCTACGGCTTATCGGATTTATCCTCCATCCAAATCCTGAAGCTATCCTTCCCTTCAAGGGCCATATAAAACCATTTCCTATGTAATTGGACAAAAGCAACCTCTTTACTACCGAGGAAGTTGCACCTGGAAGAAATATTACCTCCCCCACCTTTAACTCCGAACCACTCTTAATGTTATTAACCGCAAGCAAGTCTTCTACATCAACTCTATACTTATTTGCTATGCTGTTAATAGTATCACCCTTTTTCACCTTATAAAAAATGCCACTATGATTAGGAACCTTTATAATCTGACCAACTTTAAGGTTATTTATACTCTTTAAGTCCTTATTCGCATCAACTACTGTATAAAAATCCACTCCATACTTATGAGCAATACTCCAGAGCGTCTCTCCCGGTCTGACCTTGTGATACATTATCTTCAACGGAGCCATGTTGCTCTTCACTGTCTCCTCACCTATGGCCTCAACTGGTTGCTGTGGGAGCAAAGTGCTCCCAGTGCGTAACACCCATGCCTTATACGGTTTGGAAAGAGGAGCTTCTTCCCTTTCCTCCCATAACCAACTGCCCTCTGGCATAGGAGGAAAAAAGGAAATAGACAGTAACAATCCTACTAACAGGAAGATTGCAACGTTGAAGCTTACCTCACCAAGGATTATACTCTTAAAGCCTGAAATAACTCTTTCCATACTTTTAGTTTACTTTATGGCCGACAGAAATTCAAGGTTACTTTTTGTTTTCTTCATCCTATCTATAATGGTCGTTAGTACCTCTGCCTCGTCCAGTTCGGCTATCCTATTTCTCAAAAGCCATATTTTCTGAAGCTCCTTCTCGGGAAGCAAAAGTTCCTCTTTACGCGTTCCTGACTTCTTTATATCTATCGCTGGAAATATTCTCTTTTCAGCAAGCCTTCTTGAGAGATGTATTTCCATGTTACCTGTACCCTTAAACTCTTCATATATAATATCATCCATCCTGCTACCAGTATCTATCAAAGCAGTAGCTATTATAGTTAAGCTACCACCCTCTTCTATATTTCTTGCTGCACCAAAGAACTTCTTAGGGAAGTGGAGCGCAGCAGTATCCATCCCACCAGAAAGTGTTCGCCCGCTGGACGGAACTATGAGATTGGACGCTCTTGCCATCCTCGTAAGGCTATCCAACAGTATGACCACATCATTGCCATACTCTACAAGCCTTTTCGCCCTTTCCAAGGTGAGTTCAGCGACCCTTATATGATTGGCAGCAGGTTTGTCAAACGTGGAGCTTATAACATCACCATTAACAGATCTCTCCATATCCGTAACCTCTTCCGGCCTTTCATCAACTAAAAGCACCATCAATATGACATCAGGGTAGTTTGTAGTTATCCCATTAGCAATATTCTTAAGAAGTGTAGTTTTCCCAGCCTTTGGAGGTGAAACTATCATACCTCTTTGTCCCTTTCCTATTGGGGCAAAGATATCCACAAGCCTCGTTGATATCTCTCCTGGCGTAGTCTCAAGCTTCAATCTATCTACAGGGTAAATTGGCGTGAGGTCATCAAACCACTTTCTCCTCTTTGCCTTTTCTGGAGATGCATAGTTCACTACTTCTACCTTAAGCAGTGCATAATAATGTTCTTGTTCCTTAGGTGGTCTGACCTGTCCCCATACTATATCACCGGTTCTCAAACCAAATTTTCTTATCTGCGATTGTGAAACGTATATACCCTTTTCGTTAACTGCATAGTTATTCTTCCTGAGGAAACCGTATCCTCCCTCAGATTGTATATCCAGCATACCACCCCCAAAGCTATATCCCTGTGATTCATCCTGCGCTTTAAGTATCTCAATAAGGAGTTCTCTCTTACGCAGCTTACTATAACCCGTAATCTTCATGTCCTTTGCTATCTGCTGAAGTTCTGTTATACTCTTGTTTTCAAGGTCTTTAAATTCAAACAATTTCATTACCCCCTGTTTCTGTATCTATTCCAGTCTTCCAAAAATCTCTTTATACCCACATCTGTCAAAGGATGATTAAACAACTTCTCCAAAACTGCAAATGGCACGGTAGCAACATCTGCACCTACAAGTGCTGCCTGAACCACATGGTATGGATGCCTTATGCTTGCAGCTAATATTTGGCTTTCGAAGCCGTAATTTTCTTTCATCGCAACAATATTCTCCAACACAGCAATGCTGTCCTCACCAACGTCATCGAGACGTCCCATAAACAAGCTTATATAAGTAGCCCCTGCCTCTGCAGCAAGAATTGCCTGTGCTGCAGAAAAAACAAGTGTAACATTTACACGTATCCCTTCAGAAGACAACCTCTTAGTAGCACTCATACCTTCCTTCGTCATGGGTATCTTTATAACAACCCTCGGGTCTATCTTAGAAAACTCCATAGCCTCTTTAACCATTCCATCTACATCAAGACTCACAACCTCTGCACTTACAGGTCCATCAACTATCTCACATATTTCCTTTACCAGTTCTTTAAAATCCATGTTTTTCTGTTTGGAAACCAGCGTAGGATTCGTGGTAACACCTGAAATTACCCCCCATGAGCACGCTTCCCTTATCTGAGAAACATCTGCTGTGTCCAAAAATAACTTCATAACCAAAACACCTCCTTATACAGATATAATAGATCTAACCTGCTGAACCGTTGAGACACCATAACCTACAGATTTCAAAAGCCCTACTACCTTCTCAATCAATTCCATATTCGAATTTACCTCCACTTCATCGAAAGAGCTGTTATACTCCTTTCCAATTATCAAGTTACCCCCCAAGGAGACTACCATGAGGACAAATGCACTACTTAACTCCCCTTTAACAGAGGCAAACCACACACTTTCCGAGGGTAACATATCCCTTAAAAACAGCAAACTCCCATAATCGGCAGGAAGAAAGTCATCTCCTCCAAATACAAGATTAAACATCAAAGGTGGATATATCTCAGTGATATGATGGGTCAGCACAGCAACCCTGCGAATCATCCCTCCACTAACAACTCTAAACATAGGCTTTAAATCCGAGCTATTGCAATACTTCACCAGAAACTCTATATATCCCAATGGATTATAAAGCACATCTTCTCCACAGTTTACCGAACCCGGCATTATAGAAACCACATCCGGATTCAAAAGCAAGGGATCAACCCTCTGATTTGGTGTAACATCCACGCCACCCTCCGTAGGAAGTTCAACAATTATATCAGCTCGCTCCCTCACCCAAACTGCTAACTGACTAAACCTCACAAAATCGGAAGAATACTTTCCATTAGAATCTGTAGCTCTCAACCTAATCATAGAAACACCCTTCTCGATGAAAACATCTATATCTTTTACAAAGTCAACCGAGGCATCCTTCCCAACATCAATATCTCCCTCTGAAACAGGCGCAAGCCCTACTATAACGTCTCTCAAGTTTTATCCCTCCTTCACTTTATCCAGAATGAGAGTTTTGTTCGCACCTTTCCCCCATACATGATCTCCACCCTGTAACTACCCTTTGGTAAGGGGTTCCCACCCTTCATCATGAGATAATAACCATAACTACTCCTATTGGCAGGAACTATATACCTATGCATATAAACAAGGTAATCCTTGTAAAACCACTTCACAATTATGTATGTATTCTTGGTTGCAAAACGATATCGTATCCAAACACAAAC
>JAGHAJ010000239.1 GCA_021161545.1 Synergistota bacterium
GCAAGAACAAACAGAAGAAAATTAATTTTGACAGAACGCCTACCCTGTGCCCAAACTTTTATTGCTATATAGTTTCTTGCTATACGATTAACAAGATCTATAGCCGCATTAACATCTCCACCCGTTGCTGTTAGCGCCTTAACTGCATCTTCAGTGGTACAGCTTGTGGCATCAATCACTATGGACACCTTTGTGTCATCTACCACAGTATCTCACCTACCCACCCTTAGACATTTCTTCTAACACTTTAGCTACCTCCTCTGGATGCTTCTCTGCATATTCCATTACCATTTCTTCTGAGGGCGCTCTTTCTCCCTCCTCAAGTCTGCTTTCCCCTTTCTCTTCCTTTTTCTGCAGCACATCCCTAATTACACCTACTGAATCTGCTCCATCCAACATGTCTAACCTCACACCCTTTTCACCCATCCAGATATCAAGTATCCTACTACCTCTAAGAATAAATACGACTAAAGCACCAACAACACAAAAAACAAAAAACCCAACAATCCCTCTATACAGTATCCCATCTATCCTTACAGGTGAAAAGAGTGAAACTATTACTGCTATTAGTCCTCCCAGCATACCAAACGATAAAACTACCCACAAAAATACCAATACCTACAACTCCTTCACTCCATGTCCTATGGTCTTAATCTCCAACACACCAGTATCTGTATGCAGTATTATTGTCCTACCAAAATTACCCCCAGTCTCATCAACTACTATAGGTATACCCTCGTCTTTTAGTTTTTCCCTTACCGCTTCTGCATTTCTCTGTCCAATGCTCTTTTTGGGATCTTGCTTGCTAAATGTAAACATCTGCGCTCCCCCTGCAATCTTGGCTACCATTCTACTTTTAGAGGCACCTAATTCTCCCATTTTTTCTATAAGTATGGGGATTGCCGTATCTGCAAATTTTGCAGGATTCCCCACTTCCTTGGCAGCCTTGCTATCTGGGAGCATAATATGAGCTAATCCTCCAACTCTTACCTTTTCATCATACAACGTAACGCCCACACAAGAACCCAGTCCATATGTGATAAGTACTGCTGGAGATTTAGCCGCATTCAAATCTGCCATACCAACCTTGATAAGATTGCTGCTCATTTAGATTTCACCCCGATAGCTTCAAGTATAGTACCCAGCGAACCCGGATCCGGTATCAAAAAATAGTGCCCAGTTATACTTCCTCCATTTCCACCCCCCAAAAACTGGGTTTCAACCAACAAAGCATAATCTCCAAGCTGACCAAGCTCCGCGAGAATAACATCTAAGATGGCCCCTGCCATGTCAAACGCCAGTGCAGGAACACTTGGAATAAAGCTTATATTCGTAAATTGAGACAGGGCATTTAGGTACGCTCCAGATATAATGTTACCTATCTCTTTCAGTGCCGATTCCTCCATTTCACCCAAGACCTGCGTATCTCCAGGAGGTCTTCCCATCAACAGATCAACAAGATAAAAGGCACTATCCTTGGGCATCACAAACAATATACTACCTGAAGCATCGCCTAATACACGCAAATATACCCCTATAACTAAAACATCTGGTCCTCCAAGGACCTCAGGAACTTCTTGCAAAGGAATGATAGCTGCACGTGGAACTGTCATATCGATCTTCATACCCAAAATCTGGTAAAGGGCAGTTGCAGCATTTCCTGCCCCTATATTACCAATCTCTTTTAAGGCATCCAACTCCTTCTCGGAAAGATTATCCAGCATTTCTTACTCTCTCCCTTCAAAAATTTATCACAGGAACGCCATCACATCTAATATAAGGGCAACAGTTCCATCACCAAGAATGTTAGCTCCTGCAATTCCCTTTATCCCTCTCAAGAAATAACCAAGTGACTTTATAACTATCTCCTGCTGTCCTATAAGATTATCTACCACAAGTCCAGCTCTCCTCCCTTTGCCTTTAACCACCACTATCGCATATTCATCCCTATCACGGTAATTTCCCTCTGTGACGTCAAGCTTTTCATGGAGCCATATAAGAGGAAGTATATTACCACGAAGCACAATCACCTCTCGGTTCTGAACAGTCTTTATGTCACCACTCACTATACTAAGCGTCTCGTCTATACTCTCAAGTGGTATAGCATAGATTTCTCCCCCCACACTGGTAAGAAGTGCCTGTATAATCGCCAATGTAAGTGGAAGCTTTATCACAACTCTCGTACCTTTTCCTTCTTCCGTATAGAGTTCCATAGAACCATTTAGCGACTCCACAGTGGTTCTAACAACATCCATTCCTACTCCTCTACCAGATACCTCCGAAACCTGGTCAGCTGTACTAAATCCTGGCAGGGTTATTAACTCTATTATCTCATCCTTACTCATTCTCTCTGCATCTTCCTCTGTAATTATACCCCTTTCTATCGCTTTTTGCTTTATCTTCTCAACACTTATTCCCCTACCATCATCCTCCACTTCTATAACTACATGATTTCCCTCGTGCCTTGCACCAAGGTATAATCTTCCTTTACGGTTTTTCCCCACGGCTTCTCTTTCCTCAGGCGTTTCAATACCGTGATCAATAGAATTCCTCAAAAGGTGAACAAGTGGGTCTCCTATCTCATCTATCACCGTACGATCCAACTCCGTATCTTTACCCTCAATGATAAACTCAACCTCTTTACCCTCATCCCTCGCTAAATCTCTGACCATACGTGGGAATTTATCAAACACCTGCTCCACAGGAACCATCCTTATCTTCATAACTACGCTCTGAAGATCACTCGTTATCCTACCTATCTGCGTAAGGGTTTCATCAAGTTCGGCTATCCTATAAGTCGTACCTATTTGAGCCAATCTCGTTTTATTTATAACCAGCTCTCCAACAAGGTTCATCAGAGCATCTACCCTCTTTATATCAACCCTTATTGTATGCATACCCTTAAGTTTGCCCATAAGCAGCTTTGCCTTATCTACCTTGGAGGCTTTAGGCTTCTTCATATCCTTTTCAGGTACTTGTGTAGTTATCTCCTTCCGCTTAACTATTTTTTCCTCAGGAGCTTCTATCTCCTCTCCGGTATCAGGTAAACTAACATCCTCAACAATAACCTCCTTTATTTCCGCAATGGAGCTAATAACATTTTTAACTTCATCCTTTTTCTCCTTCGTTATAAGCACCAAACTAAACTCAAAATCAAATTTCTCCTCCTCTATATCCTTGACTGGTGGTACAGACTTTATTATATCTCCCAACAATCCTAAATCCCTGAACACCATATATGACCTTGCAGATTTCAACATCGTCTTCTCATCCAAAACAACCTTTATTTTGTACACATTGTAATTCCTTTGAAGTGCCTCCTTTATCACTGCAATATCGTGTTCATCAAGCCCAATATCCACTTTCCCGGCAGTAGAAGTTAAACTCGCACCCTCTGTCTCAGAAACTTCGTGAACTGCCTCTGGTTCACCAATCTCCTCCTCACCAGAAAGTATAGCCTTTAACTTTCCTACCACATCTTCAACGCTAGCTTCATCTTTGCCCTTCTCTCTCACTTCATTTGTAAGGACCTCCAACGTGTCCAGACAATCAAATAATGTATCCAATATGTCAGAAGTAACAGAAATATTCCCATTTCTTAAAGCATCAAGAACATTCTCCATCTGGTGCGTAAGCTCTGCAATGTTATTAAAGCCCATAGTAGCAGACATTCCTTTTAATGTATGCGCTACCCTAAAAACCTCATTCAGTATAGAAAGTTCTGTTGGAGATTTTTCCAAATCTAATAGTAGCTCATTCAGCCTCTGAAGCTGATCAGCAGATTCTTCTAAATACGTATCCATATACTGCGAAAGGTCCATCCCCATATCTCTCTCCCCCTTTCAGCTTCTTATAACCTCAACTATCTTTTTTGGGATTTCATAGAGAGGAACTATAATATCGGCAGCTCCTATCTCCACAACTGCCCGTGGCATTCCATACACAACGCAGGTAGATTTGTCCTCAACTATAGTCCTACCACCCCTTTTCTTTATCATCAACATGCCCTTTGCTCCATCTTTCCCCATACCTGTCATTATAACACCAACAATAAAACCATTCCACACCTCTGCAACGGATAACATCGTAACATCAACTGCAGGTCTAAGCTTACCTATAGGTGGAGTCTTGACATTCCTTACCCTAAACTCCTTGCCATCCCTTTCTATAACCATATGATAATCACCAGGTGCAACAAGAGCAACACCCGGCAACACCTTATCGCCATCTTCTGCCTCCTTCACTACGAGTTCAGATAAAGAGTCCAACCTTTCTGCAAGAGATCTCGTAAACTTTGGAGGCATATGTTGAACAATTAATATGCCAGATTCTATATTTGCAGGAATTTTAGGAACCACTTCTTGTAGCGCCCGAGGCCCTCCTGTAGATGTTCCTATAACAAGTATCTTCTCAGCAGTCTTCAAATAAGGTACACCTTTGACTTCCTTCTTCTTTTTAATCGGAGAAACCTCTTTAAACTTCATCATACTGAGGTTTATAC
>JAGHAJ010000251.1 GCA_021161545.1 Synergistota bacterium
CATCATTGCCTATTACCTGACAACATATCTGGGTAAGTGCCTCACACTGTGTAGGATTCACCTTACCTGGCATTATGGAACTCCCCGGTTCATTTGCAGGTATCTGCAACTCACCTATACCACATCGGGGACCAGAAGAGAGTATTCTTATGTCATTGGCTATCTTGTTTAAGGCATTAGCCACAGTTTTAAGCGCTCCACTCATCTCGGAGATGGCATCATGGGCAGCAATACTCTCAAACTTGTTTGGGGCTACAACGAACTCTATACCAACTATCCTGGATATTTCCTCCACAACCATTCTATCAAACCCTTCAGGTGCATTGAGTCCCGTCCCAACTGCTGTACCACCAATGGCAAGCTCCTTCAGGTGAGGAAGAGCATTCTCAATAGCCCTAACACCATGTTCTAACTGTGAAGCATATCCAGAAAACTCTTGTCCCAACGAAATAGGAACAGCATCCTGCAAATGCGTTCTCCCAACCTTAATTATATCCCCAAACACTTTAGATTTCACGGCAAATGCGTCGCGCAGTCTCTTCAACGCAGGTAAAAGCTCTTTAACAATCATAATTGTAGCCGCTATCGACATAGCTGCAGGCATCACATCATTTGATGATTGAGACTTATTAACATGGTCATTTGGATGAACAGGCTCTTTCCCACCCAAGGGATAACCCAAAATCTCATTAGCCCTATTGCTGATGACTTCATTTACATTCATATTGGTCATTGTACCAGAACCTGTCTGCCATACAGAAAGTGGAAAGTGTTCATCGAGTTTTCCGTTTATTATCTCATCTGCAACTCTGCAGATCACATCCTTTACCTCATCTTCAAGCACATGTAACTTATTGTTCGCTATAGCTGCTGCCTTCTTGACCACAGCAAATGCCCGAATAACCTCAATGGGCATCTTTTCCCATCCTATACGAAAATTCGCAACTGCACGCTGCGTTTGTGCCCCCCAATACCTATCAGCAGGAATCTTAACTTCACCTAATGTATCTCTTTCAATTCTGTATTCCACAATTTCGCCTCCAGGTAAATTACATCAATCTCTCTCTTACAGCATCAAGTAGCACATCCACGCTCTTCAAAAGTGCTTCAACATCAGCTGAATATGCAATACCATGTTTCTTTATATAATCAAGTTTGCTTTGAATGTCATCCAGTATCTGTCCTCTTCCTTCAAGAAGCTCTACACTTTTCTCGATATCCTCTTTACGGTCCAACTCAACCGTCTGGCCAGGCACAGGAACAACGGCACTCTTTCCTGCATCCATTATAGCTTTTGCAAGGGATAAAGAGGATTTCTCCTCTCCATGGGTCACAAAGAATACAGTGTCATTACCAAACCCAGATACCCACTTGAGCAGCTCATCCCTGTCAGCATGTGCAGAGAAACCATTTATTGTATATATATGCGCCGCTACCTTCACATCTTCACCTGCTACCCTAACTCTTTCTGCACCTTCTACAATTTTCCTTCCAAGGGTACCCACAGCCTGATATCCAACAAATATCACACTTGTCGTATCTTTCCACAGGTTATGCTTAAGGTGATGAACTATCCTACCTCCATTGCACATTCCACTTCCAGCTATCACTATAGCACTCTCTACATCATTTATCCGCTTGGACTCTTCAACAGACGAGACATAGCTCAACCCCTTCACATCAAATGGATCATGCCCTTTGGACATAAACTCAAGCACCTCTCCAGAAAGTAAATCCTTATGCTCCTTGTATATCTCTGTAACTGCCTTTCCCATAGGACTATCAAAGAATATCTGCAAATTGTGAGGTAACAACCCTTCCGACTTCATCAGAGAAAACTCATATATTATCCTCTGTGCTCTATCAACCACAAAAGAAGGTATCAAAACCTTCCCTCTCTTTATCGTGCTTAATATTGCATCCCTAAACTCTCTCCGCGTCTCATCCAACCCTTTGTGTAACCTATCTCCATAAGTGGATTCCACCACCACATAGTCGGCATCTGTTATGAATGCTGGTGCCCCTTCTATACCATTCCTCTGAGGACCTACATCCCCAGAAAACACCATCTTTAAACCATCCACCCATAATTCTACAGAAGAAGAACCAAGTATGTGCCCAGCATCCCTTAACCTAAAATTAACACCATTTAGTTCAACCATTTCATCGTAAGGCACAACCTCAATGAGGGATGCCGCTCTTTCAACATCATCCATATCAAAAAGAGGCACCACTTCGGGTTTACCAGATCTCCTGTTTTTCCTATTCTTCCATTCCGCTTCTTCTCCCATAAGCTTCACGGTATCCTTCCAGAGGACTTTCACCAGCTCTGAAGTGGGATACGTCATATAAAGCTTACCACTAAAACCATCCTTAACAAGCTTTGGTATCCTACCAGAATGGTCTAAATGTGCATGTGTCAGAATCAGAAAATCCACCTCTTTTGCTTCAAACGGAAAGTTCTCTTCATTACTATGTTCACTCCTACCCTGAAACATGCCGCAATCTACAAGGAAGATTCCTCCATCATTCCTTTCAAGCATATACATGGAGCCAGTTACTTCTCTTGCAGCCCCCAGAAAAGTTATCTTCAAGCTATATCACCCTCTCTATGTTCCAGATAAACACCTTAAGCCCCTCTCGCCTTATATATTCATCTTCCTTAAGCCTGGACAATTCTAATGCTGCGGTTTCTGCTTTCTCATCTTCCACCACCGCAAATATTATACCATTCCTCCCAGGCCATGTATGTGTTCCCATGCGAGGACCAGAGTTCCTACCCACTCCTCTTACAGGAGAGAATTCTGTATATGAAGATATATCAAGTCTCTTAAATAAATCCCGGACCTCCACCATCACACCCTCTGCGCATGTAACAAAAAGCATCTTCATCTGGCTTCCCTCCCATGGAAGTAAGAATATACAACTGGTACAAGCACTAATGTAACCAGCGTAGAGACACTCAGGCCACCCAGCATAGAAGCTGCCAATGGTCTCCACACTTCGGAACCCTCTGCATGTGAGAGCAACATTGGTAACATACCGAAGAATGTAGTGAGAGTTGTCATAAGAACAGGTCTAAGTCTATTTCGGCCTGCTTCTACTATAGCATCAAAGAGCTTATATCCTCTTTCTCTCAGCAGATTTGTGAAGTCCACCAGCACTATGGCATTGTTAACCACTATACCCGAAAGCATAGCCAACCCAAGGAAAGACATTATGTTAAACCTCACGCCGGTCAAAAGAAGACCAACAATAACACCCGTAGTTGCAAACGGCACAGAGAACATTATCACAAACGGGTCTCTAAACGATTCAAACTGAGATGCCATTACCATATAAACAAGCACAATCCCAAGTATCAACAGCTTAAACAATGTAGCGAAACTCTTACTCTGTTCCTTAACATCCCCGCTAAAAGACATACTCACATCCGATGGAATGTTCATTTTGTTTATGAGTTTTTTAACATCACTCGCAACATCACCAACGGAGCGTCCGAGGACATTCATATCAACTTTTACTATCCGCTTCCTGTCTTTTCTATCTATTTCTATTGGGCCATACCTTTTTTCTATAGTAGCAAAACTACCAAGTGTAATCATCTTACCAGTAACCGTCGGTATAGGCATAGAGAGAACCTGTTGCAGGTCTTTCCGCCAATTCTTCTGCATTTTAACCCTTATGTCATAATCAGTCGAACCACTGGTAAACTCTCCTACCACAGAGCCAT
Source organism: Synergistota bacterium (assembly GCA_021161545.1). GTDB lineage: Bacteria > Synergistota > JAGHAJ01 > JAGHAJ01 > JAGHAJ01 > JAGHAJ01. The sequence continues at coordinate 3,734 of JAGHAJ010000251.1, forward strand.
AGTAGTACGCACGAAGCGTTTTTGCAACCGTATAGATATTAACTCCCAGCATGCCTGCTTTAACTCTGTTTATCTTTATCCACACCTCCGGCCTGTTCTCTCTCTGGCTCACAGCAACGTTTACCGCACCCGGTATCTTTTCAACACGCTTTTTGAGCTCCCTGGCAATCTTTACTATCTCAGAAAGATTATCCCCTTGAATATCAACAACTATCGGTTTAGTACCAAGCATAACAGAACGCATGGCAGAACCTGCTTGAACAGTGATTTTACTTATACCGGGTGCATTTTCCATCAGATAATCTCTCATCTGATAGGCTATCTCCTTGGATGACCTCTTGCGCTCGCTTTTGGGAACGAGTTTCACTCCTATCTCCCCAACATTGACTCCTTCTTCCATACCCATAGCAACCCCCACACCCTTCTCCTCCTCACCGTCAAATCCAAAGTAACGCTCCCTTTCTGGAATGTTCTTAACCACATATCTTTCAGCCATGTGAACTATCTTATCGGTTTCAGAAAGCCTTGTGCCTTCCGGTAGTTGAAATGTTATACTTATATCACCAGAATCCGTATCAGGGACAAATTCAGTGCCTACAAACGGGAATAACAGCCATACACCGAAGAATACAACCACAGCCAACCCAACTATAATCACCCTGTTATTCAGCGCAAATGTAAGTAATTTACCGTAAAGATTACTCAACCACAAGAAAAACCTATCACCCAGTCTATCTCTTTTCACCTGCTTACCACCAAGGAGTCTTGAGGAAGCCATTGGAATAAAGGTAAGTGCTACAA
>JAGHAJ010000079.1 GCA_021161545.1 Synergistota bacterium
ATAGTACAGGATGGACATGAGATAGCACTTCACGGTTATAGGCATGAAAAGCTTGATGAGTTGAGCTACAGAGAAGAGGTGTATGTCCTTGAGACTGGCTATAATATATTGTCTTCATTTGGAAAGGTATATGGGTTTCGGAGACCATACTGGGAGGTTACTGAGAATACATTCTCTATACTTGAGCGTATGGGTATACTCTATGACAGCAGCCTTATAGATAGTGATGTGCCCCATGAGTTGGAGCTTGATGGGGGTAAGATTGTTGAGCTACCTGTGGCTGATTACCTCGATGATTGGATTCTGTTTGAAATAGAGCGTATGAACCCTTCATATGTATTTGATATGTGGAAAGATGAGTATGACTCTTTATGCCAGATGGGCGTTTCTTACTTCTCACTGGTGGTCCATCCTGCATGTATAGGCAGGGCTTCACGCCTGCTCATGTTGGAAAGGCTTATAAGACATATCCTTGATACAGGTGGGGTTTTTGAGAGGGGGATAGATATAGTTAGGGTATTTAGAGAGGGGGAAAGCTTATGAAACGCACTGCATTTGTTAATGCTGATGTTTTTCCCGTTGTAGGGGAGCGTTATAAAGGTGGGGTAATCGTGGGTGATGGCAGAATTCTTTATATGGGAAGCAATGATAGTATAAGGGCTATGCTTTCTGAAGATGATGTTATAGACTTGGGTGGTAAGACACTCCTACCCGGTTTTATAGACTCCCACATACATCCGTTTGGACTGATTATGCAGACACTGAATCTTGATTTGACAGACATCAGGTCCCTTTCCGAGCTTATGGATATAGTTGAAGATAGGGTAAGGAAGCTTGAACCGGGTGAATGGTTGGTTGGAAGAGGATGGGATGATACACTGTTTGGTGATAAGAAAAGATTTCCTGAAAGGGATGAAATAGACAGGGTAGTATCTGAAAACCCTGCTATTCTTGTGAGAACATGCGGCCATGTAGGAGTATTGAACACAAAAGCTATAGGGCTACTGTCAGATGTACTTGATGAAAAAGATGAGAATTTTGACTTGCAGACGGGTCTGGTTAAGGAGAATTTGCTTGAAAGGATAATAGATATGATACCGCTACCTCCTTACACTAAGCTTGTAGATGCTGCTGAGCATGTCTTTAGGAATATGTTTAAGCTGGGCCTTACTACAGTTGTGGATATGGGAGGTAAAGATGCTAACTTAAGGGTCTATCAGAGGCTTGCCGCGAGACAACACTTTCCTTTCAGGGTTAGGGTTTATATGATGCCAGAGCATCTAAGTGATATGATAAATTTGGGTGTAGAACATAGATTTGGAAGTAGTGAAGTTAAGATTATGGGATTAAAAGTGCTTATGGACGGGAGTCTCGGTGCGCGCACTGCATATCTTGCTATGCCGTATGCGGATAACGGTGGCAATAAGGGGATTCTGAACTATTCAGAACAGGAGCTTTTAGATATGGTCAAGAGGGCCAACGAGGCTGGTCTACAGGTGGTAGCCCATGTGATAGGAGATGGAGCGGCTTTTGTAACTGTTTCTGCATTTGGAAAGGTAGATGGTATTCAGTATCTTAGGCCGAGATTGGAGCACTGTCAGATATTGAGTAAGGAGATAGTTGACAGAATGGCACAGCTTGGCGTTATAGCGTCTGTTCAGCCTGTATTTGTGTTTTATGATGCACCATGGGTAGTTGAAAGGATTGGTGAAGAGAGACTTGGGTATGCTTATGCATGGAAAAAACTGAAGGATGCTGGCATAGTAGTTAGTGGTGGTTCTGATGCTCCTGTTTGTTCGTGTAATCCTCTGAAGGGAATCTGGAGCGCAGTTACGAGAGTGGACCGCAATGGGAATGTTTTTACACCAAAAGAACGACTGTCACTCCTTGAATCAGTTAAGATGTTTACCATAGATGCGGCTTATTCAATATTTGAAGAATCGGATATAGGGAGCATTGAGGTGGGGAAAAAGGCGGACATGGTGGCACTTTCTGGCAAACTTGACGAAAATAACCTCGATAGACTTCAGGTCATTCTTACTATGGTTGATGGTGAGATAGTCTTTAGCTCTTTTTAAGCTTGTCTGCAAGAGGGCATGCTACCAGGTGCTCTGGAGATACTTCTATGAGGGGTGGTTCTTCCTTCGAACAGGCTTCTGTTGCATAAGGACATCTTGTGTGGAATCTGCAGCCACTGGGTGGATTTACTGGAGATGGAACATCCCCTTCTATGATGAGTTTTTTCCTTCTTGTTGTAGGTTCCGGTATGGGAACAGCCTCCAGCAAGGACCTGGTGCATGGATGCAACGGATTGTTGAATAATTCTTCTGTGGGTGCCATCTCTACGATCTTTCCAAGATACATGACTGCTACCCTTGTGCTCATGAATCTCACTACACTGAGGTCGTGTGTTATAAAGAGATATGTGAGGTTGAATTCCCTTTGTAATCTCTTCAAAAGGTTTAGTATTTGTGCCTGTACAGAGACGTCGAGGGCAGATGTAGGTTCATCAAGCACCATAAACTTGGGTTTTAGAGATATTGCACGCAATATGCATATCCTCTGTCTCTGCCCACCAGAAAATTCGTGCGGGTAACGGTGCATGTGCTCTTCTTTCAGACCTACACTTTTTAATAGTTCTAAAACCCTATCCTCGATTTCTTCTTTTCTGAGGTGTTCATGTATTTTGAGAGGTTCGCTCAGTGTCTCCCTTATTGTCATTCTGGGGTCAAGGGAAGACAATGGATCTTGAAATACTATTTGCATCTCCTTTCGTAGGTTTTTTAATCCCTTTTCGTCTCTTAGAGCAATGTTGTATGTCAGATTTAATTTATTGAGTCTTTCTACTTCATCCTTTGTGGCGGAGTTCCTGCGGACCTTTTCAGTTAGGGCATCTATTTCTCTTAGTATTTCTGATGGAGTATTGAAAAAGATACTTCCAGAGGTGGGTTCTATCAATCTTAGTATAGTTCTTCCCAATGTGGTTTTTCCACACCCGCTTTCCCCTACTAATGCTAATGTTTCTCCTTTTTTTACACTAAAGCTCACGTTGTCCACTGCCTTTACGAAGTTTATTGCTTTTCTTTGAAATATACCGCCCTTTATAGGAAAGTACTTTCGTAGATTTCTTATTTCTAACACCTGTTTTAACCTCCATTGCTGTATAGATGACAGGATACCGTGTGATTTTCACTTACCTGTATGCTCTTTGGTTCCACTTTGTCGCATATTTCTGTCCTCTTTGAACATCTTGGATGAAATCTGCACCCCGGGGGCGGGTTTATCAGATTTGGAACAGATCCTGGTATGGTGTTGAGCTCTTCTACTCTCCTGTTTACGCTTGGTATTGCCTTTAGCAGGCCTTTTGTGTATGGATGTAGGGGATTTTTGAATATTTCCACCACATCTGCACACTCTACAACGTTTCCTGCATACATTACACATACCCTGTCGCAAGTTTCCGCTACAACACCAAGGTCATGGGTGATAAGCCATATAGATATATTGAGTTTTTCCTTCATCTCCTTAAGTATGCGTAATATCTGTGCCTGTATCGTTACATCTAAGGCAGTTGTGGGTTCATCTGCTATGAGCAGTTTTGGATTGGTCGAGAGCATCATTGCAATCATTACCCTTTGTCTCATACCACCTGATAGTTCAAACGGGTAGCTTTCCATTATTCTCTCTGGAGATGGCAGCCTCACCATGCGTAAAATGTTTAATATCCTCTGTCGTAGTTCATTCTTGTCGTAATGCTTCTGGTGTACTTCTAATACTTCTGCAATCTGTTTGCCTATCTTCATTAGTGGATTAAGAGAAGCCATTGGGTCCTGGAATATCATTGATATCTTATTGCCCCTTATTTTTTGCATTTCCTCCTCTGAGAGCTTTGTTAAATCCTCTCCCTGGAATAGTATTTCTCCACCTACAATCTTACCTGGTGACTCGATAAGCCTCATCGTGGAGAGTGCTGTTACGCTTTTGCCACATCCAGTTTCACCTACCAGACCGAAGATTTCTCCTTCATTTATTGTGATGTTTACATTGTGGAGTGCTTTTACTGTGCCTTCATACGTGTAAAAGTATGTTTTCAGTCCTTTTATTTCTAACAATGGTTTTTCTCTCATAGCAGGCTCCTTCTTACCTTTGGATCTAAAAGGTCTCTTAAACCGTCTCCCATCAAGTTGAATCCGAGAACTATCACGAGAATGGTTATTCCTGGGAATGTTGCTACCCACCAGTAGTCTCTCATGAAGTTCCTTCCCACACTTATCATCAATCCGAGTTCTGGCTGTGGTGGCTGGGCACCGAGACCTATAAAACTCAAAGCTGCTGCCTCCAATATCACGTTGCCCATATCAAGTGTGGCTTGAACGAGTACTGGTGCTATGATGTTTGGCAAGATGTGCTTGAATATTATATAGATATTGCTTTCTCCAATTGCTCTTGATGCTTCTACGAATTCCCTTTCCTTTACTGAGAGTGTTGCACCCCTTGCTAACCTTGCATATATAGGCCACCACGTAACTGATATGGCTATAATAGAATGGAATATGCTTGGTCCCAGAACGGCTGCTATTGCCATTGCAAGCAAAAGGTATGGAAATGATAGGAATATATCTGCTATCCTCATAGTTATTTCGTCCAGTTTTCCTCCGTAGTATCCAGAAAACACGCCGAGTATGGTACCGAATACCCCTACCATAGATATTACTGTAATAGCTATAAGAAGGTCTAAGCGGATACCGTAGACTATTCTGCTAAATATATCCATTCCATTATCGTCTGTTCCAAGAAGGTGACCTGCGGATGGTGGCAACAATCTTTGCGAAAACTGCATATCTGTGGGGTCGTATGGTGCAATATAAGGTGCAAGAATGCCCATCAATACCATTATACCAACAATTATAAAGCCTGTCATTATTAGCATGTTTCTCCGTATAAGAAAACCTGTGTACCTTAATTCCTTCAACTGTGATTCATGTCTTTTTGTCCAGTTTTTTAAACTCATTTGATTCCGCCCTTAAAATAAGCTGTTTTTTCATCACATTATGTC
>JAGHAJ010000267.1 GCA_021161545.1 Synergistota bacterium
CTTAGGTATAACCTCTCTGTTTCATTTAGCTCCTCTTCTCCAATTACTGATGCTAAATTTCTTACTTCCTGACTATGTGCATAGGCTGCGTATAGTTGTGCCGATAGATTGGGATGATCTTCTCTTGTTCTTCCTTTTCCTATACCATCTTTCATCAGTCTTGATAAGGAAGGTAGTATGTTGATGGGGGGGTATATGCCTTTGTTGTGCAGATCCCTGCTTAAAACTATTTGGCCTTCTGTTATGTATCCTGTGAGGTCTGGCACAGGGTTTGTTATATCATCATTGGGCATAGTCAATATAGGTATCTGTGTTATAGACCCTCTCTTTCCTATGATTCTTCCCGCTCTTTCGTATATTGTTGCGAGGTCGGAGTACATGTATCCTGGATATCCTTTTCTGGCTGGAACCTCACCCCTCCTGCTTGACATCTCTCTCAGTGCCTCGCAATAATTTGTCATGTCTATCATTATTACGAGTATGTGCATATCCTTTTTGAATGCGAGATATTCTGCTGCTGTTAGTGCGCACCTTGGGGTAACGATTCTTTCTATTACTGGGTCATCTGCAAGATTCAAGAACATGACCACATTTTTTAGTGCACCACTTTCTTGGAAACTTTGCTTGAAGAATGTGGCGGTATCGTGCTTTATACCCATTGCGGCAAATACTATGCTAAATTCGGTGTTTTCTTCTTCGCTTATTTTTGCCTGTCTTGCTATCTGAGCTGCTATTTCATTATGCGGCAGACCATCTCCTGAAAATATAGGTAACTTTTGTCCTCTTATTAGGGTCATGTTTCCGTCTATTGCAGATATACCTGTTTGTATGTAGTCCCTCGGGTAAGCCCTTGACACTGGGTTTAAAGGGAGCCCATTAATATCCAAGTATTCCTCAGGTATCACGGGGGGACCACCGTCTATAGGTTCTCCTATGCCACTGAAAATCCTTCCTCTCATCTCCTCAGACACAGGTATTCTTAGGGTTTTACCTCTAAATCTTACCTTTGTGTCCTTTGGTATTAGTCCATCTGTGCCTTCAAATACCTGTACCACTGCCAATTTTTCGCTTATATCTATTACCTTACCAGACTTATGCTTGCCATCTTGAGAGATAACATCTACCATTTCCCCGTATCCTACATCTTTTATACCCTCTATTACTATGAGAGGTCCATTTATCTCTTTTATGCCTTTATATTCAAGCATCATGTATCACCCCTGAATGCGCCTTTTGCTGATTCTTTCGAATTCCATTTCCAGTTCCTTGAATGATTCTGTAAGTTCTTTTGTTAGTGCCTCGCATTTCTCTTTGATCTCTTCGTTAGGCGTCTCTGCTGTTACGTGCATAATCTTTGTCGTTACTGGTAAAGCTACTATTTTACCTATTGGGATTTTTTTGTTGATGAGCGTTCTTGCTAATTGGTAATATGTCATTATTAACCTTAATATGTGAATTTGCTTTTCTGGTGTGGAGTAACTGTCTATCTCACTAAATGCATTTTGCCTTAAAAACTGGTCTTTTATCATTCTGGCAGCTTCAAGTATAAGTCTCTGGCTATCTGGTAAAACACCTGCTCCTATTAGCTGAACTATTCTTTGCAGCTTGCTTTCTTCTTGTAGCAGTTCCATTGCCTTGTTTCTTATTTCTCTGTAAGATTTATCTACATTTTCTTCCCACCACTTTTGTAAGTCGTTTATGTATTCGCTGTAACTTTCTAACCAGTTTATTGAAGGAAAATGTCTTGCACTTGCTAAGTTTTTGTCTAACCCCCAGAAGCACCTTGTAAACCTCTTTGTGTATTGTGTGACAGGTTCTGAGAAGTCACCGCCAGGTGGCGAAACTGCTCCTATTATGGTTATGGAACCAACCTTTCCACTTAGTGTTAGAACCTTTCCAGCCCTTTCATAGAATTCAGCAAGTTTTGTTGGAAGGTATGCAGGAAACCCCTCTTCTGCAGGCATTTCTTCCAACCTGCCTGCAATTTCCCTTAGTGCTTCTGCCCATCTGGATGTAGAGTCTGCCATTATTGCGACATCATAGCCCATATCACGGTAGTATTCTGCTATGGTTATTCCTGTATATATAGAAGCTTCCCTCGCTGCCACTGGCATATTAGATGTGTTTGCTATTAGTATGGTTCTTTCCATTAAAGGTCTGTTACTGTGTGGGTCTATCAGTTTGGGAAATTCCTCAAGCACTTCTGTCATCTCGTTGCCTCTTTCTCCACAGCCTATGTAAACTATTATCTGTGCATCAGACCATTTTGCCAACTGGTGCTGTGTAACGGTCTTTCCTGTGCCGAATCCTCCAGGTATAGCGGCAGTTCCACCTTTGGCTATGGGGAAAAATGTGTCTATTACTCTTTGGCCAGTTAGCAGAGGAGTGTCTGGTAGCAGCTTTTCCTTGTATATTCTTGGGTGTCTTACTGGCCATCTGTGGTATATTTTTAGCTCAATTTCTTCACCGCTATCTGTTCTTACTGTGAGTATAGTTGTCTCTATGTTGTAATCTCCATCCGGTACCGAGGATACAACTTCTCCGGTAATGCCCGCAGGTACAAGTACTCTATGTTCTATAAGCTCTGTTTCTTTGATGGTTGCAATGATATCTCCTTCAGATACTTTATCTCCTTTTTCCACCAACATCTTTGTGGGCCATCTCTTTTTCCTATCTAAAGGAGGTATAGAAACACCTTTTCCTATGAAATCTCCGGTTGCATTCTTTATTGCTGTCAATGGACGCTGGATCCCATCGAATATGTTTGTTAATAACCCGGGGCCGAGCTCTACAGAAAGGAGTTGTCCAGTCCCGTAGATAGGTTCTCCCACCTTTAGCCCTTCGGTTTCCTCGTAAACTTGAATGGTTGCTACATCGCCTTCCAAACGAATTATTTCCCCTATAAGCCTTGGCTCCCCCACTTCTACCATTTCAGACATCATTGCTTCTTTTACATCTTTTGCTTTCACAACGGGACCATTTATTCTCTCTATGCTACCTATGATTTCACTCATATTTCTATACACCCCTTTGGGTTATTTCTCAAACAACTCTTCCGTTATAGCAGTTCTTAACTTTTCTTCTTTTCTTACCCATATCCCTTCAAGAGTGTTGTCAAATACTATGTGTTCTGATTCTCCTACGACACCAATGGATATACCGTTGTCTCCAACAACTTCTATGTCCTTTCCCCTAAACATTGGTAGAATCTTCTCTTTTACTAATTTTATGTCTTCTGGATTTACCCTTAATTTTAGCTGTTGGGAATCTATTGCTTTTACCACCTCTGATACAAGTTTTTCGAGTATTATGGCATAGATGTTCTTTCTCTGCTTTATCTGTAATATCTCCTCTTTTGCTTTTTGTAATACCTCTTTTATTATATTTTCCTTTGCCATGTATATCCGTTTGTTTGCCTCTAATTCCGCTAAGGATATAATCTTTTTTTCTATTTGGGAGGCCTTCCTCTTTGCTGTTTCTTCTATACTTTTTACCCTTGCATCAACTTCTTGTTTAAACTGCTCCCACACCTTTTCTTTTTCTTCGTTGAATTTTTCTGTAATTCTTTCTTTCTGAAGAATAGCTTCCTGTAAAACGTCGTTTTTCAATGCTTCTAATGCATCCTTTTCAGACATTTGTCTATCCCCTTTTATACGCTTATACCTATAGCTTCTTTTATAAACTTCGTTATCGCATCTTTCTCTGTTTTACTACCTTCTTTTGGGTCTGCTACTTCTACAATTATTGGTAATTTGGAAGCTATCTTTATATTGTTTACTAATTCTCTGACCATATTAGCAGTAGATTTGTCTATGATTAGCAGTCCAGTACTCTCTTTTTCCACAAGTGACCTCAAAGCGTCTTCTGCCTCTTTTTCATTTCTCACTACAAAGCCTTCCACTCCTACAAGCCTAAACCCCACCACTGTATCTTTGCTACCTAAAACGAAAATTCTCTTTTCCATGGCTATATCTTGCTTAGGATCATTATAGCTATTACTACTCCATATATTGCAATACCTTCTGCGAGTCCAACGAATACCAGAGATTTACCCATCATTTCTGGCTTTTCGGACATTGCACCTATAGTGGCTGCCCCAGTAGATGCTACACCTATACCTGCTCCCAGTGCACTTAGACCAACTGCAAGGGCTGCTCCTATGTAACCGAGTCCTTTTTCTCCCTCGGAGGTAAGAACAGGGGTTGTGCTACTGCTTGCCGATGCGAATGCTTCATGGCCGATGTTTAAGGATATTAATGTGAATATACCTATGAATGTTCCTATACTTATTAGCGACAAAGGTAACTTAGATGTTACTTTTTCCTTCCCTTTCATCAGATATAGACCGTATCCAACAGTTATTCCCACCATACCTAACATTACTGCTATAAGGGTATCCATAAAAGCATCACTCCTTTAAATAAGATAGTGGTTTAAACTTTCTACCATCCCCTTGGTAGAATTTGCTGAAAAACTCGTAGAATTCGAGCCTTGTTACCTGAATACCTACTATAAACCCCTCAAATAAGATGATAAGAAGGTTACCAAATATGATAATCATTATTCGCATTATCAACCCAATAGATATGGGTTCTATCATTCCACTGAGTGCAAATATTACCATAGATAATGCCACATGATTGAGAGCAAATGCTCCCACACGGATAAAAGATATTGTATTACTTATGTTCTCTATTACGAAAGAGAACAACTTTATGAGGACTTCAAATACTCCTCCACCTTCCTTTATCTCCTGCAAGAACATTACTCCTAATATTCCAATTGCTACCATTATTGGTATGTAGTAATCCCACTTTTCTATCCAGAATACCATCGTTGTGATGATGGATAGGTAAAATGTTATTCCTGGGATTCCTTTCTCCTCTTTGAACAACTCTTTTATGTTTTCTTCTTTTATC
>JAGHAJ010000206.1 GCA_021161545.1 Synergistota bacterium
CTATCAGACCTGCGTCCACCGTTCCCAGCCTCATACCCTCTATGAGGTCTTTCTCGTTCCCGAGCTGAGAACTGGGGTAAATCTTGAATACCACCCTGCCATTCGTTGCAGCTTTTACATCCTTTGCGAATCCCGTCAGGCATATGTTCCACGGGTGCTTCATGCTCAAGACATTGCCCAGCTTGATTGTGATGGCAGAGGCACCCCCGACCACAGACAACATGAACAAACCTATTAGTACAATCACGCCCAGCTTTTTAAACATCTAAATCCCCCCTTTGAAATTTTTTATACAAGTAGATTGTATAGCATAAGGGCATACATGTCAACTTTTTCTCCCCCCACTGGATACCCTTCCATATGTATAAATACCCAAAAATGTGGGTGAAGACGAAAAATTTTTCCAAATGAAGCCCGATTTTCTGGTTCCGTATTGAATTTCTCAATAAAAAAAGGACGCCTTATAGAAGACATCCCTTTGAAGCCACAAAACCTCACACCTGTCAACCTCTATAGACACTCCTCTTGCAGATGGGGCAACGCAAGACAAGAGTGTGGTATAATAGCATTAAGAGATTTAGAAGTGGGTGGTGGGTGATGCCTATCAGTGTGAATCTTGTGAGAGAGCTTGAAAGCATAGAACCAAAGCTCAGGCGTGTGCTATTACTCCTGATGAAGAGTTAGAGCATCAAAGCGAGGAATCTGTTACTAAAAAAGAATTCAATGAACTTAAGGAGATAGTGCGCGATTTAGCCGAGGCCCAAAAGCACACCGAATTGGAAATCCAAAAACTCACAGGGAGAATGGATGCATTCGAGGTCAGACTTGAAGGCATATCCAGCTCTGTTGGTTACGGCCTGGAAAACAGCTCGTACAAAGCCCTGCCGTCCTTGCTGCTCTAAAGATACGGCATAAAAGTAGAAGACAAACTCACCAGACGGTACATAACCATCAAAAACAAAAACATACAGGTAAATATGTTTGGCTACGCCAAAAAAGACGGCAAACGCATACTCATCCTTGGAGAGTGCAAGGTAAGGCCGTCTAAAAAAGAGATAGAGCGGTTCGAAAGGTACGCAAGACTAATCGGAGAAAAAGAGGGCATGAATGTCTTTCTGCTCCTCGTAGTACACGACTACACCCCAGCCATAGAAGAATTCCTGAAAGAAAAAGACATAGCCTACTTCTGGTCGTACGAACTCTAATTGCAACTAAACAGTGTTGTATTATCTACAACATGTGAAACATAGCATTAAGGCTAAGAAAGGAGGGATGAATCACTCACTTAACACCTCTTGTAGAAAATGCAGAAAAGTGTTTAACCAGCCACATCATAGTGAAAGGGGGAAAAATCAAGGTGTGTAAACTTTGGAGAATTCACATAAGGCCTGATGCAGACCCAAAGAGTAGCATTAATGTATGTCTGAATCAGAGTGTGATAGGTATAGGATGGGAAGTAGGGCAAAAACCTGCATCAGAGGCGGACTATATGCAGTTAGGTCAATCCAAGTATGGAGATCCCGCTTGGAGAAGCAATGCAAATGCACTTCTATACGAGATGGATATAGACGACCTCGTGTGGTTTAGGGATACTGACGGAGTTTACTATTTGGCAAGGGTTATAGGAGGTTGGCAATACAGAAATGCACCTGCAAATATACGAGCTGACATAGTAAATGTTAGACCAGTCGAGATATGCAGAGTTGGAACGAGGGTTCCTGGGAAGATCATAAGTAGTTTCATACCCAGGAGAACATTACAGCGAATACATGATAAGACTGCTCTTCTATTTTCCAAGATTGTATTTAATATGTGCTGTGGAGGACACTATCCTGTGGAAAACGACCAGGAGATGGATATATTTAGCCTCTTATCTGCAGAAGATCTGGAAGATGTCGTGGGGTTATACCTTCAGCTCGTAAGGTGCTACGTCTTCATCCCCAGTTCGAGGGGGAGAAGCGATGATACTATCAGATATGAGTACGAATTGTTGGATAGAAATGGTAAAGGTGTATTGGTGCAGGTAAAAAGCGGAAATGTTGTCATAAACTTAGATGACTACAAAGACTCAAAGAACAAATACATAGTGTTCAGCCCTGCTGGATACACGGGTGAAAGCAGCGAGAAAGTAGAAGCACTCAGCAGGGAAAGTATTGAAGAGTTCTTAGAAAACTACGCATACCTAATGCCATTTCACATCAAAGTGTGGATACAGTGTTGCAAGAAAGAAGGTCTTAGGAAGTGGATTGATTGCTCGCTTGCATGTTTGAGTAAAAGCGAGAAGGGTAATTCTCACTTGTAGGGAAAAGCGCATCCATCAGGCAGGGTCCTTTAGGACCCTGCCTATATTATTTACAAAGATAAAAGGAAATTTTTATCGGTTATCTGCTCCCCTTTTTGTTAGGGTGGGCACGTTGGAGCAGTAATTAGAGGTCTTTAAGCTCCAGTCCCGTGCTCCAGGCGGTTACCTATCCCAAGCCCCGATAGGAGCCCTTTGCTCCACAAGGTCTTGCAGACCAAAATCTTCACATCTCCCACTTTCTGACTGCCGCCTCCATTGTCAGAAAATTCCAATTGCACAGTATTAGACTGTCAAGGAACATCCCACTCTGACCCTTATGCCACAAAACTCACAACTGTCAATCCTATATATATCCCTTTCGCATCTGCTCTGCTTTTTTGGACGTTCCAACCTTTCTATCGCCCTGATTAACGCTTCACTACTCGTCTAAATCACCTTTGCCGCTTTTCTTTCCTATTATGTCCAGGCTCTCCTTGTGATATTTACAGGGAGAAAAAGCTATCCTCTCCGCTCCTGCTTCGCTTCACCAGTCGATTGAATCTCTTTTTACTCCAGTAACTGATGGGTGGGTGGTTCAGATAGTATTTTGTTCACCTTTATAGGTTTCTGGGGTTGACTTTACAGAACTGCTGCTCTCTTTATTTAAGTCTTTATTTATATATTTATTCAGGTGATTGCTTAAGATATTCCACCCTGGTAAAATAATACTGGGGAGGGAGAGAGATGAACATAGTAAGACTATCAGGGGTAACAGCAGATGAGCAAAGATCAGAGGAGTTCTTAAGGGAAGTAGGGATTTTAAGGAGTTTTACAGAGTGTCCCTATTGTGGAAACAAACATTTTGGAAAAGTCAGGAGAAATTTCTATAAATGCTATCGATGCAAGCGGGAATGGGTCAAGTCCCATATTTTGTGTAAATTTGTCCAGGTCTCTGGTAATGGCATTATTAGCTCTTGTCAAAGTAACAGATCTTGGGACTCGGTTTGGTTTGCCGGAATAAAACATATTCGTAGTAGTCCGCCATATCCATATCTCCTTTCACCAGCCCACTTGTCGTCCATCTCAATCAACAAAGCTCCAATCAGCCTAACTGCCGATTCCCTGTTAGGAAATATACGTATAACCCTCTCCCTACGCCTTATCTCC
>JAGHAJ010000124.1 GCA_021161545.1 Synergistota bacterium
GCAGGCCTAATCCGTGCACCTGAGTATTACTCTCCATACTACCACCCCAAAAGGGCAAAAAGACGCCAAAAACTCGTATTAGAAGAGATGGTAAAAGCAGGATACATAACCAAGGAAATGGCGGAAAGAGCATATAAAGAGCCTTTAAAACTGCTATCCCCAAAGTTGGCAAGGGAAAACAAGGCACCTTATTTCGTGAGCTACATACTCAAGAAGCTAATCAAAAAGTATGGTGCCATAAAAGTATTCAGGGGTGGATGGAAGATTTACACCACCCTTAATCTAAAAGACCAAAAGTACGCACAAGCGGCAATGAGCAAATCCAAATTCCAAGGAGCCATAGTTGCAATAAACCCAAACAACGGCTACATAGTTGCAATGGTAGGGGGAAAAGACTTCTCCAAGAGTCAGTTTAACAGAGCAACTCAAGCATTAAGACAACCGGGTTCGGCATTCAAACCATTCATATATACTACAGCAATAATGAAAGGCTACACAGAGAGCTCACTAATAGAAGATGAACCCATAAAATTCCCCAATGGATGGGAACCTCATAACTACACGAAGAAATATCACGGCTTGGTCACACTCAGGGCAGCACTGGCACACTCCTATAACGTAGCAACCGTAAGGCTGTTAGATCAGATAGGAATAAAAGATGTCATAAGGTTAGCACATGAGATGGGCATCACAAGTAAATTAAACGAAGACCTATCTTTAGCACTCGGAACAGGCGGGGTAACACCATTGGAGATGGCATCAGCATACGGAACATTTGCAACTGAAGGCATACATTACAAACCCATGGCAATACTGAAAATAGAGGATTCAAACGGTAATATCATAGAAGAGAACCAACCTGAGGGCAAAAGGGTATTGAGTAAGCAAATTGCATATATAATGATAGATATGTTGAGACATGTCGTCAAAGAAGGAACGGGAAGACGTGCATACTTTGGTGTTCCAATAGCAGGAAAGACTGGAACAACCGATAACTACACAGATGCTTGGTTTGTAGGCTTCACTCCCAACCTTGTTACAGCCGTTTACATAGGTAAAGATGACCACAAGAGTCTTGGTGAGTACATGGCAGGTGGCGTTGTTGCTGCTCCTATATGGCGAGCATTCATGCAAAAAGCAGTTGGAAAGGACAGTCCTAATTTCAAAGTCCCTGAGGGGATAAAACTCGTATCAGTATGCAGCGTTTCCGGCATGTTACCCACCCCATACTGCCTATCAACAACCGTTGAAGCATTTATATCGGGAACAGAACCAACAGAATATTGCACAATACACGGAAAATTCGAAGAAACACCACCTCAACAGCCAAAGGAGATAACTCTGCCAGAAAAGAAGAAAGAAACCAAGAAGAAAAAACCTTTACCACCAAAGAAAAAGAAACTAACAAAGAAAGAGATGAAAGAGATTCAGAAAAAGTTTGAGGAACTTCTAAAGAAGTACCACATCAAGCACTAAAAGCTCTATCTCACTCTTTCTTCCCTTTCAGTTTTTCTTCCACAAACCTGATAAACACATCCACTATGTAAGGGTCAAACTGCCTTTTATAACCCTAAAGCAATATAGGTAGTGGAGCTATTTTTTCATTCTGCTAATTGAACATTTTTTTGTGTAAGTGGTATAATATTTTTTGCCACAAAATCATGAGGGAGGTTTTGTATATGTATGAAATCCTTGCAACCCGAATGTTAGCACCAAAGATATTCGAATTCGAAGTGAAGGCCCCCAATGTAGCAAGAAAGGCCCAAGCAGGTCAGTTTCTCATTATAAGACTCCACGAAAGAGGCGAAAGAATCCCTCTCACCATTGCGGATTACAACAGGGACATCGGCAGCATAACAATAGTATTTCAGGTAGTTGGCAAGACTACAGATGAGCTTTCTACCTTCAAAGAAGGGGATAAACTCGCAGATGTCGTTGGTCCCCTCGGAAACCCATCAGAACTCGAGAACGGCAAAAAAGTCGTGCTCATCGGAGGTGGAGTTGGCATAGCCCCCATTTATCCCATCGCAAAGAGTCTAAAGGAGGCAAATAATGAAGTAGTATCCATCATCGGCTCGAGAACTGCCGAACTGCTATTCTGGGAAGACAAAATGAAACAGGTCAGTGACAGGCTTATAGTCTGCACAGACGATGGTACAAAGGGAAGAAAAGGGTTTGTAACAGAGGCTCTGGAAGGCCTAATCAACGAAGGTGAAAAAATAGATAGAGTATGGGCTATCGGTCCTATGATAATGATGAAGTTCGTGGCATCTGTGGCAAAAAAATATAATGTTCCCACTACTGTGTCTTTGAACACCATCATGGTGGATGGTACAGGCATGTGTGGTGCATGTAGATGCACAGTAGACGGAAAGATAAAATTTGCATGTGCAGATGGACCAGAATTTGACGCCTTTAAGGTAGACTTTGATGAGCTTCTTAAGAGGGCCATAAGATTCAAGGAAGAGGAAAAAATTGCCTACGAAAGGTATTTAAAGGGAAGGGGTGCATAGTAGATGGGAAACCTGCCTAAAATCACAAAGAAAAGTGTACCAATGGCAGAGCAGAGTCCAGAGGAAAGGATACATAACTTTAATGAAGTTCCCTTAGGATACACACCAGAAGAGGCGATAGCAGAGGCATCAAGGTGTTTACACTGCGTAAATCCAACATGCATAGAGGGCTGTCCTGTGCACATAAGGATTCCAGACTTTATTCAAGCAATAAAAGATGGGGATTTTGCAAAGTCTATAGCCATTATAAAGGAGGATTCAAGCCTTCCAGCCGTGTGCGGTAGGGTTTGCCCTCAAGAGGAGCAGTGTCAGGAGAAGTGTATAATGGGCAAAATTGGAGACCCCATATTCATAGGGAAACTGGAAAGGTTTGTTGCCGACTGGGAAGCCTCTCAGGGTATAGAAGTAACCCCCGTAAAAGGGAAGAGAGAAGGTAAGGTGGCTATCATAGGAGCTGGACCAGCAGGATTGACTGCTGCAGGAGAGCTTGCAAAATATGGATACGAAGTCGTCGTGTTCGAGGCACTGCACGACACAGGCGGAGTGCTGAGATACGGGATACCCGAGTTCAGGCTTCCAAAATCTATAATAGATAGAGAAGTCGAGTATATAAAGAGACTTGGTGTGAAGATTGAACTCGACATGGTGATAGGAAGAACACTCTCCATAGACGATCTCTGGGCAGACGGCTTTGACGCCATATTCATAGGAACAGGAGCAGGATTACCAAAGTTCATGGGCATACCGGGGGAAAACCTCAATCAGGTGTATTCTGCAAATGAATTCCTCACCCGTGTAAATCTTATGAAGGCATATCTCTTCCCAGAATACGACACCCCAATAAAGATAGGTAAAAGGGTGGGAATAGTCGGTGGTGGTAACGTAGCAATGGACGCTGCAAGAACTGCCGTAAGGCTTGGTGCAGAGAAGGTATATGTGATATACAGAAGAACAGAAAAAGAGATGCCAGCGAGGATAGAGGAGATAGCTCACGCAAAAGAAGAGGGCATAATCTTCCATTTCTTATCAAACCCTGTGGAGATACTCGGTGACGCAGATGGAAATGTAGTAGGCATGAAGTGTATAAGGATGCAGTTAGGAGAACCTGATGAAAGTGGGAGAAGAAAACCTATACCGATAGAAGGTTCTGAATTTACCATAGAGCTGGAGACTGTTGTTACGTCCATTGGCACAGGACCAAACCCCATACTACTAAAGGCGTTTCCTGGTTTGAAACTCAACAGAAGAGGTTATATCGAGGCAGACCCGGAAACAGGTGCTACATCAATAGAAGGAGTGTATGCGGGAGGAGACATAGTTACTGGCTCAGCCACAGTAATACTCGCAATGGGGGCAGGAAAGAAGTCTGCAAAAGCCATACACGAATACATAAGCTCGAAAAAGAAATAAGCGGGAGAGAGAACTCCCGCTTATACTCTTTAACGTTTGGAGTACTGGAATGCAGCCCTCGCTTTGCGAAGACCGTATTTCTTTCTCTCCTTAACTCTGGCATCCTGCGTGAGGAAACCATTTTTCTTTAGGATGGGCTTTAAATTCTTGTCAGACTGCAAAAGTGCACGTGCTATGCCAAGCCGAGCAGCCCCTGCCTGCCCGGTAACTCCGCCACCTTTTGCATTTATCCTGACTTCAAAAGAAGAGAGCCTACCAGTAACCTCAAGCGGCTCAAGGACTACCTTCTGCCACACCTTCCGTGGAAGGTACTCTTCAAAGGGCTTACCATTTATAAAGACCTTGCCTTTTTGTTCTCCATCTACCAGCCAAACTCTTGCCACAGAACTCTTCCTTCTACCAGTACCATAGAACCTCATACCAACCATCTACTTACCCCCTTATAGCTCCAATATCTCTGGTTTTTGAGCCTCATGGGGATGTTCGCTACCTCTATAGACCTTTAACTTGCGAAACATCTTCCTGCCCAATTTTGTCTTGGGTAGCATTCCCCAAACAGCCCGCTCTATAATCCTCTCTGGATGCGTAACGAGTAATCTTTTATATGGGAACTCTTTCAATCCACCCGGATAATCAGAGTGGTGATATATTACCTTATCCTCTGCCTTTTTGCCCGATAGTTTAACCTTCTCCGCATTTATAACAATGATAAAGTCACCAGTATCAACATGTGGTGTGTAGTTAGCTTTATGCTTCCCTTGCAACATAATGGCTATCCGAGATGCCATCCTACCCAAAGGATACTTCGAAGCGTCAATCACATACCATTTTCTCTCAACTTCATTGTGTTTTGCCATATAGCTACCTTGTATCTTCATATCCATCTCCACTCCTTATCCTATTTTAATGCGCACGTGCCATTGTAATATAAAGATTTTCATATGTCAAGTACCAATTATCGGTCAAGAGTAGATAGGTATGAAGCAGAAGTATTTTATCAACCACTCGGATTGAAATCAAGCCCATAAAGTAGCAAATAATCCATTACTTAGTGATATATAATATTATAAAAATCCAAAAGCCCAGAAATACAGGGTTATAAAGGGACACCAATAAGCAATACTCCATACAAAATAATGTTTGACAAGTTCCAAAAACTATATTAGAATAGAAGTGGAGGTGTTACTTACAAAAATGAAAAAGGCTTTTACACTGGTTGAATTGCTTATCGTAATAGCAGTCATAGGAGTGCTGATGGCTGTGTTGTTGCCCAACGCATTCAAGAGTGTGGAGAAAGCGAAGGTAGCAAAGTTAGAGTCAGACATGGCAACGCTGAAAACAGCTGCCCTTGTATATTACTCTGACACAGGTAGATTTCCCCCAGACAAGGCATTTAGCAATGGTGTGGGACAGGATCCCGGATTCATGACAAATGTTGCACATGATCCAAACTGGGATGGACCTTACTTGGATAGGTGGCAGGAGAACACACCCTTTGGCGGAAAGTATACATGGGCATACGCATGCTCTCCACAATTTGCAGCAAAGTATCCAGGCGCATATGCAGGTTACTCATGGGTAGATGACGATGGCAGACTCGAAGTATGGTGCGGAAGCGCGTTATGGGACAGCCCAGCAGGAAGCCTGAAACTCCCGCAGA
>JAGHAJ010000059.1 GCA_021161545.1 Synergistota bacterium
GTTTTCAACACGCCTCCGGGGTCATCCTTTGCCACTATGAGGGCAGTTGGTCCTTTCAGGAATCTCTTTGTATCCTCCATTCCAAGGTTGGACAGCGCTATGTAAGTGAGTGTATTTTTTACTACCGTGAATACTGCTCCCTTTTCTCTGAGTTTCCTTTTCAAAGTTTGCAGCTCATTTACCCGCATCCCTTTGTAATCCGCAAAGAAGATGTAAGGGACATCTCTTAGTCGTTCCTCCAGCCTCTTTACTGTCTCTATCTTTTTTGGATTTGGCATCAATTCACCCCCTTCTCTACAAAAAATAAGCACACCCTGTCCGACATAAAAGGGTGTGCTTATTAAATCCCCTCTATATGCCTAGACAGGATATTTAAGCACCAGGTGTAGTGCACCTGTCGTCTTGGGCCTTCTGCACCTTATTATGCAAGCTCTTTTAGTGTTCTTGATATATCTATCTTCACCCCCGGTCCCATTGTAGGTGCCACAGTTATAGACTGAACATACTGTCCCTTTGCACCAGAAGGCTTCGCCTTCAGTATGGCAGATAACATCGCAGATATGTTTTCTATCAGGGCTTCGCTGCTGAAAGACCTTTTACCAACGGCAGTGTGGATTATACCGGTTTTATCTACCTTGAAATCTACCTTTCCTTTTTTGATCTCCTTTACCACATTTGCTACATCGAATGTTACCGTTCCCGTCTTTGGGCTTGGCATTAATCCCCTTGGTCCAAGAATCCTTCCCAGCTTTCCGACCACCCTCATCATGTCAGGAGTTGCAACGGTGGCGTCAAAATCCAGCCAACCCTGTTGAATCTTTGCTACAAGGTCTTCTCCACCCACATAATCTGCCCCTGCATCTAACGCTTCTTTTTCCTTCTCTCCAGCGGCAAATACAAGCACCTTCTTTTCCTTACCTGTACCATACGGCAGCGTAACAGAACCTCTAACTTGCTGGTCTGCATATTTGGGGTCAACACCAAGCTTCACCGCCAACTCGATGCTTTCATCAAACTTTGCAGTTGCCAGCTTCTTGACAATCTCTACCGCTTCCTGTAATGGATACACAGCTTTCTTATCGTATAACCCAAGTGCCTTCAGATACCTTTTCCCTCTTTTCATCCTTTATCCCTCCTTGTGGTATTAGCGAAGGGCCTAAGCCCTTCTCCCACAGATTTAGCCTTCCACTACCTCTATGCCCATGCTCCTCGCTGTGCCTTCTATTATCTTCATGGCACCTTCTATGTCGTTTGCATTGAGGTCTTGCATCTTTATCTCTGCAATCTCTTTTATCTTGCTCCTTGGTATCTTCGCAACTTTCTGCTTATTGGGCACCCCTGAACCCTTTTCAAGTCCTGCTGCCTTCTTCAAAAGGAATGAAGCTGGAGGGGTCTTCAATACAAAAGAAAAACTCCTGTCAGTGTAAACAGTCAACTCAACCGGTATCAGCATATCCCCCTTGTTTGCGGTAGCAGCATTAAAGCTCTTACAAAACTCCATAATGTTCACACCATGCTGTCCCAACGCAGGCCCAACCGGTGGCGCTGGTGTTGCCTTACCCGCAGGTATCTGTAATTTTATAACCGTCTTGACCTTCTTAGCCAAAATCTTACCCCCTTTATAGCTTTTCTATCTGCATGAAGTCCAGTTCAACAGGTGTTTCCCTGCCAAACATGTTTACCGTAACTCTCACCTTCCCCTTGTCATGCATGACAAGGTCCACCTTTCCTATTATTTCCTTGAACGGTCCATCTATAATCCTGACATTCTCTCCTACCTCTACATCTATTCTGAAGCCTGCTTTATCTCCCATCCCCATACGGATGAGCAGGTTCTTAACCTCTTCATCACTTAAAGGAACAGGTTTTGTTACCGTTCCTGCAAATCCCATCACTCCGGGTGTATATCTAACAAGGTTCCACGAATTGTCGTCCATAATCATCTCTACAAGAATATAACCGGGAAATATCTTCCTCTTAACGATTTTCCTCTTACCATTTTTCATGGTTATGCGTGTCTCTGTGGGGACAATTATCTGAAATATCTTGTCCTCCATCTTCATTGAACTTACCCTTTGCTCAATATTTGCCTTTACCTTATTCTCATAACCAGAATAGGTATGAACTACATACCATCTCTTCTCTTTTTCCATCTTAAATCACTCTTACCGTAAGAATGTTGCCGATATCTTTGAGAATATAAGGTCAAGTATCCCAAGATACACAGCAGAAATAGTTATAACCGTTATGACTATCAAAGTAGAATACATTATCTGCTTTTTCGTTGGCCATGTTACCTTTTTCAGTTCAGCCTTTGCTTCCTTGATAAAGCTCCACAACGCCCTCACTTTCTTCATAGGACAAACCCCCATCACCATTTTCGCACAGAGCAAAGTATAACATCTATTTTCAGTGTTTGTCAAGAATTTTATTCAGAAGAAGAGTAGATAGGTATGAAGATATATACCAGCCACCAGAATTAGAAGGAGCAGAAAGGGAAAAGGCAATGGATATCATATCTTCTAAAAGTGGTTCTCTGGATTTAATACCCGTTAAGCTGATACCTCTGAAAAGATATCAAGCGGCCCACCTTCTCTTCGGGCTGCTTAAAGTGTA
>JAGHAJ010000065.1 GCA_021161545.1 Synergistota bacterium
TCAGGCCTTGAGAATGTATGTGAATGACGAGGTTGGGTGCCTGCAGGAAGGATTAAAAGGGGCTGTTGAAGTGCTCTCTACTGGTGGAAGGATGGGGGTTATTACTTTTCATTCTATAGAAGATAGACTTGTAAAGCGCATGTTTAGGAAGTTTGTTGATGAAGGTGTTTTGGAGTTGTTGAACAGACGGGTAATTAAGCCTTCAGACGAGGAATTGCAAGAGAATAGAAGAGCGAGGAGTGCCAAGCTTAGGGGAGTCAGGAAGGTAGGTGATAGCAATGAACATCAATATTAAAGAGCTAAAGATATATGCAATCATAATACTGTTGTTAGTGTTTTTCCTTTCGGGAGGTTATCTTTACCTCAAAGTGAAGGTCTTGAAAGAGGGATATGCGTTCATAAACCTTCAGAAGGTAAAGCTCAGGCTTGAAGATGAAAACCGCAAGCTCATGTTGAAATTGTCGTTTTTGGGTTCGTTTAGCACGGTGGAGAAAAGGGCAAGAAAAGAGCTCGGGATGGTCCACAATCCGTATGCTACGCATGTGGTCTATGTCCACTCCAGTAAGGGTAATTTGTTGGCAGGAGTGCACAAGAACAAGAAATTGCCGGCTAAGGGGCATAATGAAGGCTTCAGCATTATAAACAGGGCAAATGCATTTACCTTTTCGAATAGGTGAGGATATCTACCGTGCGCCCTTACAGGGATAAGGTGTTTTTCCTCTCGATGTTCTTTATGGTAGCGTTTATTGTGCTTGGCTTCAGGATTTACAAAGTCATGGTAGTGGAATCTCCTCGCCTGCGTATGAAGGGTTTCGTGGAGCACTTTATGTACCTTTCATTTCTCGGAGAAAGAGGGTATATATTCGATGCGGCTGGCAGAGTCTTAGCAGCAAGCACAAAGGTTTACTCTATATTTGCATGTCCACCTCAAGTGAGGAATGTATCCAATGTGGCTCTGAAGATATCAAGGGTGCTCAATCTTCCACCGGAAAAGATTGTAAAGCGACTCAAGAATAGAAATCAGTTTGTATGGATAAAGAGGAGGGTGAGTGAAAAGACGGCGGAGAGGGTAAAAGGGTTGAAACTGAAAGGTATTTACATGGTGCCAGAGAGCAGGAGATATTATCCCTACAAGACACTGGCATCCAATGTTTTGGGGTTTACCGGTGTGGATGACCAGGGATTAAGTGGGTTGGAATATGAGTACGACAGGGTTTTAAGGGGAACAAGAAGGGATATAGTTCTCACAAAGGATGCATCTGGTAAAGAAATTCCGTCTGATGGTATTGTAGATGCCCTTTTGCATAAGGAAGGTAAGTCCATAAAGCTCTCCATAGATGCGGCGATGGAGTATAAGGTGGATAAGATACTTCGTGGCGCTGTTGACTATCACAGGGCAAAGGCAGGATGCATAATCGTTGTTAATCCATACACAGGTGCAGTGGTGGCGATGTCTAACTTCCCAACATTTGACCCTAACAAATTTTCTAAATATCCTCCTGAAGATAGAATAAATAGGTGTATCTCCTCGGTCTTTGAACCGGGTTCCACATTCAAGCCGTTTGTGGTTGCTGCTGGACTGGATAGTGGTTACATTAATATGTCTTTTGGTGTGTATTGTAGAGGCAGTGTGGTGTATAGAGGAACACTTATAAGGGACTGGAAGGCGCATGGCAGAGAGAAACTGGATGATATAATAAAAAACTCATGCAATGTAGGTATGGTAAAAGTGGCACTTAAAATTCCATCTGATGTGCTGTATAATTATTTCCTGGGATTTGGTTTTGGAAGGCCGACTGGCATAGACCTGCCTGGGGAGACGGCTGGAATACTGCCATTGCCATCGCACTGGTATGGTGTTGGGCGTGCACTTGTGGGGATAGGTCAGGGCATATCGGTGTCGGTGATTCAACTTACGATGGCGATGTCGGCAATAGCGAATGGAGGGTATCTTGTTAAGCCTTATGTGGTCGAGGGCATACTGGATTCAGATGGAAGCCTCATCAGAAAGAGGAAACCCAAGGTGCTGTACAGGGTGATATCCGCCTCTACTGATAGGCTACTTAAGAGGATGCTGCTCGATGTGGTCAACAATGGAACAGGTAAGAATGCCCGCATAAAGGGATATTCAGTTGCAGGCAAGACAGGCACGGCACAGGTACCGTCCAAACGTGGTGGTTATGCCAGAAACAGGTATGTCTCTTCCTTCGTAGGTTTTTTCCCCGCATCTCATCCCAAGTTTCTTGTATCTGTTGTTATATGGGAGCCACATAAGGGTGGATATTACGGAGGAGAGATAGCAGCACCTGTTTTTAAGAGGGTGGCCACTGCACTTATAGAGCATTACAAGATTTCTCCTTGAGGGGTTTACCATGGAAAAGGATTTAGTGGAGTTGTTAGAAGGAATTCCAGTAGAGACCAGAGGGGATTATAGAAGGGTTAAGGTTAAAGGCCTTGAATATGACTCAAGGAAGGTTAAAGAAGGTGAGTTGTTTTTCTGTGTGAGGGGTTTTCAGGATGATGGTCATAGATATCTGTATGATGCTGAAAGGAATGGTGCAGTAACCGGTATCGTTGAATACTTCGTTGATGGTGTTGGCATACCACAGCTGAAGGTGAACGATGTGAGACTCGTTATGTCTGAAGTTTCTGCAAGGTTTTACTCTCATCCGTCTAACAGGATTAAAGTGATTGGAATAACCGGCACCAAAGGGAAAACTACCACCACATTTTTAGTGGATTCCATACTCAGGGCTTCAGGTTATTCATCGGGTTTGTTAGGTACAGTTGCTTACAGATTGGGAAATAAGGTCGTTAAGGCACACAGAACGACGCCGGAAGCAGTTGACCTTCAAAAGATGCTCTATGAGGCTGCAAATACTGGCCTTGATGCTGTGGTGATGGAAGTTTCTTCCCACTCTTTGTCATTGCACAGGGTTAGCCATGTCAGGTTTGTGGCATCGCTGCTCACCAACCTGCAGCCAGAGCACCTCGATTTTCACGGTAGTATGGAAGGGTATGTGTCTGCAAAGGCGAAACTATTTGAGCTTACAGATGGGGTGGTAGTACTAAATAGGGATACCAAACACTTTGATGAGATTGCCTCTTGTGTGAAAGATAGAGAGCTTTATACCTACAGTTTGAGGGGTATGGGCGATGTAAATGCCAGTGTGGTTCAGATGGACGAAAACGGTATATCGTTGAGAATAAGCCATGCGGGTAATAGTTTTGAGGTGGAAAGCCCCCTTGTGGGTATGTTTAATGTCTATAATGTGACTGCTGCTATTGCTCTTGCATTGTTTATGGGTGTGCCAATAGATGATGTAGTTAAGGGAGTTTCCTCTCTTTCAGCGGTGCCTGGCAGGATGGAACGGATAGACACACCTTGGGGATGGAGGGTGGTTGTAGATTATGCCCATACCGTTGATAGCTACAGAGAGCTTATATCTGCTGTAAGGAGTTTTACCAGAGGCAGGATAATATCCGTGTTTGGCCTTGGGGGAAATAGAGACCCAAGACACCGCCCGGCAATGGGGAAACTCTCTGTGGAGGTTGCAGACTTTGTCGTCATTACATCTGATAACCCTCGGTGGGAAGAGCCCTCTCAGATAGCAGAGGCTATAGAGCAGGGCTGTATAGAGGCTGGGGGAAAGGGTAAATATGAGGTCATTCTTGACAGGAAAGAAGCAATCAGATACGCTATGCGGATGGCAAGACCCGGCGATACCGTTGTCGTTAGCGGTAAAGGACACGAGGATTACATACTCATAAAGGGAAAATATTACCCCTACAGTGATAGAGATGTAGTTAACGGCGTTCTGAAGGAGATGGTGGGCTGATATGTATCCCATGAGGCTTGGAGAAATACTGGATATAATGGGAGGTATCCCACGAAATATAGATGAGACAGAGCTCGTTGTTGGCATCTCTACTGATTCGAGAGAGATAGGTGAGGGTGAACTATTCTTTGCAATTAGAGGAGATAGATTTGATGGGCACGACTTTGTGAAAGATGCCGTGAACTCTGGTGCAGTGGCAGTGGTTGTTGACAGGCCCGTGGATGATAGCCTTCCGTATATCCTTGTGGAAGATACGAGTTCTGCTATGCTCCTTTTGGCGTGTAGATATGTCTCGAGATTTGACGCAACCATTGTAGCAGTTACCGGCAGCTTTGGTAAGACTACCACTAAGGAGCTTATATCTGCGGCGCTTTCAGAGGCCTTCAGAGTAGTTAAGGCGCCCAAGAGTTTCAACAACATGGTTGGGCTTTCTAAGACACTTTTTGCCGTTGAAGGTGATACTGACTATGTGGTGGTGGAACTCGGTACAAATCACCCCGGAGAGATAGCAAAACTCACCGAGCACCTCTGGATAGATGACCTTATCTTGACTGCCATTGGGAAGACGCATGTGGGATATTTCGGTTCTGTTAGTGCAATCCTTGAAGAAAAACTTTCTTCTCTCAGGCGGCTTAAGCCGGATGGCAGGTTGTTTGTGAATGTGGATAATCCACATTTGAGGGCTTTTGAGTATGAGAGA
>JAGHAJ010000226.1 GCA_021161545.1 Synergistota bacterium
CGAGATGCTGCAGTAGCTGAGAACCAACTAACATCTGCATTAAAGACACTCTTTGCAGTTGCTGAAAACTATCCTGAGCTTAAGGCATCCGCGAACTTTCAGGAGCTGCAGAGTCAACTCTCTACTACTGAAGATAAGATTGCCTATGCAAGGCAGTTTTACAATGATACCGTTATGGTGTACAACAATATCATACAAAAATTTCCTGGTAATGTATTTGCTTCAATGTTCCATTTTAAAGAGGAGGAGTTTTTCTCCGTGCCTGAATCGGATAGAGGTGCTCCGGAGGTAAAGTTTTGAGCACAAGAAGCAAGGTTGAGGTGAAGGGTTTTGAGGCACGACATTATGATGTTCTTATGAATATAGTTACACTGGGGACATATCCTTCCTTCTTGAGAAGAGTTATTGGTAATATGGGCCTTCAGGAAGGTGATAAGGTGGCTGATTTCGGGGCTGGCACTGGTAGGAATGCGTTGCTTATGAGAAAGCATATAGGGGATAAGGGGGAACTCGTTGCTTTTGAGGTAGGTGAAGAAATGATATCTCAGGCAAGGAGCAGGTTTCTGAGGTATGATAACATGAGAATTGAGAGTCAGGACATAAGAGTACCTTTGGAGTATAAAGGTTATTTTGATGTTGTGTTTATGTCCTTCGTTTTGCATGGGTTTGAACAGTCTGATAGAGCTAAAATTGTGGAAAATGCCAATCGTGCCTTGAAGCATAGAGGAAGGATTTTTATCCTGGATTATAGTGAGTTTGATATTGGGAATATGAACCCCATTGCGCGCTATCTCTTCACGCATTTGGAATGTCCTCTTGCGCTTGAATTTGTAAGTATGGATATAAAGACCTTTCTTTCTGAGAGAGGTTTTAGCGATTTTAGGGAGAAGTTTTATTATTATGGGTATGTGAGGTTGCTTTGTGGAAAGAAGGTAAATAGGGATGAGATTTAGACAAGTTGTGTTATCGGTCTTGATCGTAGTGTTATTTTCCAGCGTGGTGTATGCCAAGAGTTATACCCTACCGTATGCTAATGTTTCTTACACGGTGAACAGAGATGGTTCTGTATCCGTGATGGAGAAGGTGGATTTTGCTTTTAGAGGTACTTACCATTGGGTTAAGAGATATGTCTACTTGAAGAATGGCACCTATGTTAGAGATATACGTGTTGGGCTTATTGGTGGTAAGGCAAGTTTCAGTCTTGGCAGAAGCCGGTATGGTTTTCACTGCAAGGCCATCTTTAATAGAGGTATATCTAATAAGAGGGTTACTTTTCTTATATCCTATAAACTTTTTGGTGTAGTTCAGGTATTTCGCGATGTATCTCAGCTCTATCCTAAAGTGTGGGGTGAAGGATGGAAAAAAGAACTACAGAAGTTGGATGTTGAGTTTCACCTTCCTGGGGATGTGGATTCTGTGAGTTACTATATGCACCCATCAGTTTACCTTAAAAAAGTTGCAAAAAAGGATAGGACTTTTCTGTTTGCTTTTAGTGAAATTCCTGCTGGTATGTTCCAGGAAGTCAGGGTGTTGATGCCGGTGTCATGGTTTACTGGTGCAAAATTTGCTACTCATATAAACAAAAGTGCCTTGCCTCAGATAAGAGAAAAAGAGCAGAAGTATGTTTCTATGGGAAGATTCCTTTCTGTGGCTGGATGGTCACTTTTACTTTTTGCTATTTTTGTGCCGCTTCTTATATATTTCGTGTATGGGAGAGAGCCAAAGGTAGACTATAAGGGTATTTATGAAAGGGAAATACCATACAATGACCCACCTGCCAAGGTGAATGCCATAATGATGGGCAAGGTTGGAGTTCCAACGGTGGAGGGTGTTCTGGCAACGGTCATGGAATTGGTGAGACAACGCTTTATCTCTATAAGAGGTGAAGGCGAAAAAGATGTATATATATCCTTTTTGAGAGATGACACAGAAGGCAAGCTTCAGGCATATGAAAAGATAGTTCTTGATAAATTGAGAGAGATGTGTGAAGGTGGAAAGGAATTGTTGTGGAAGGATTTTGCTTCTGAGTTTTCTGTTGTTTTTCCTGTGTGGAAGGACATGGTTAGTAGCAGTATAGACATAAAGAAATTCTTTTATCCTACGGGTAACATTTTGTTGAAAGTATTTGGGATACTTTCTGTTGTAGTTGCTGCAGCGGGTTTATTCTATGTTTACTTTTCTGGTTTTCGTGCTTTTTACCCATCTTCCTTTAGAACAGTTGCTGTAGGGTTGGGTGCGCTCTTTGTATCTGGCGCAGTCTCTCTTATTTTACCGGATAGAGTTGCAGGCAGATGGACGAGGTATGGGTTGGTCTATTATAAGAAGTGGCAGAGATTTAGGGCATATCTAACTGACTTTAGTATGCTTAAAGAGTATCCACCGGAATCTATAGCTATCTGGGAGTCGTACTTGGTCTATGCAACAGCACTTGGGGTTGCAAAGGAGGTTATACATCACATGAAGATGATACTACCTCAGCAATTCTCGGAGGAGGAAATAAATACAAGTCCATTTTATATGTGGTATATGTATCCACTTCTCTGGGATACAGGGTGGCATAGTACGTTTGCCCAGAATGTTGGGGAGATTGTAGATGCATCCTTTAGCGAGATAGGAGATATTGGAGGCGGTTTTGGCGGTGGTGGCGGGGATGCAGGATAGTCTTCATTGAAGAGGAGGGAGTGTTTTAGATGAAAAGTTCTAAAAAATGGTTTGTAATTGGTTTTGTGTTACTCGTTATATTGGGGGTTACTGCTTATTTTGTTATGAGACAGAGAAAGATAGTTTCCTATGATCCTGCAAAGTTTTTCTTTGCTCCAATTAAAGGAGAGGCTGTGTTATATGCAAATCTCCCGGATTATGAGAGGCTTGTTAGTGTCATGAGTAAGGAAGGCCTGCTTGAATCACTTGCCAAAGATGAAAAGGTAGATAGGAAGTTTATAGAAGATTCTGCTAAGTATATCAGTAGAGTTGCTTATGTCGTCTATTTCCTCTCAAATGGGGAAAAAGAGCAGTTTCTGTTTGTTACGCCTAAACTTTCTATAGATATAAAGAGTATAAAGAAGATTTTATTGCTATTTGATCCTACTATCAAGGTCAGTAAACTTCGGCATTCTATACATGGTAGGGATGTTTACAAGTTTGAACTTAAGGGCAGGAAAGCACTATGGAGCTTTTATGCAGAGGGTAGTTTAATAGTTTCTGGGAGTAAGAATGCGATCCAGTGGTTCCTTGATATGAAAACCAAGAATAGGGCACCGCTTTCGGACTACTTGCCGCATAGAGTTAAGGGTAAATGGTATGGGTATGTGGATGTTAATGAGATTACGCTAAGGGAGCTTGTAAAGAAGAGGAAGTTTAAGGGTGAGCTACCAAAAGGTGGGGTAGAAATCGCTGTGAACCGCAAGGAGTCAGGTATGATAGTGCTTGATGCGTTTGTTAGATCAAAG
>JAGHAJ010000071.1 GCA_021161545.1 Synergistota bacterium
CTGTTATTATCACTGCTGCTATAGGTGTTGTGTTGGGTATGCCGAGCTTGAGGGTTAGGGACGACTTTCTTGCGATTACTACGATGGGTATAAACTTTATAGTTCAGGCAGTATTTTTGTATGTTCCCTTTTTTGGTGGGGCGCTTGGTATAGGTAATATACCGTTTCCTCATTGGGGTGCCGGGTATATGTCAAACTTTGGTTATATGGCAATGGTTTATACCATTGTTGCTGTTTTAATCCTTGTTAGTGAGTGGTTTAAAGCGTCGTGGGTAGGGCTGTTTTCTGCTGCTATGAGGGAGGATGAGCTTGCTTCCACGACGGTAGGTATAGACCCACGTAGATTCAAACTCTTTGCATTTGCACTTGGTAGTGCATATGCGGGTGTTGCAGGTGTTCTTTACGCTCACTTTATGGGATTTATCAGCTCTGGAGATTTCGGTTTTGGCGTTTCTATAACTATACTTTCAATGGTTGTTGTGGGTGGCATGGATACAATATCTGGTCCAATACTTGGAGCAGCCATACTTGTATTGCTACCTGAATTTTTCAGGCCTATACAGAATTACCGTATGCTACTTTATGGTGGGTTGCTTGTATTCATGATGAGATACCAGCCACAGGGTTTACTCGGTGAAGGTGGAATACTCAGGAGGATATTTGCATGGGAAAAGTAGTGCTGAAACTCGAAGGTGTAACAAAGGATTTCAGTGGTTTAAGGGCGGTTGATAGTGTTGACCTTACTATTGAGAAAGGTTCTATTGTTGGTATTGTGGGCCCAAACGGTGCAGGTAAGACAACGCTTTTTAATATGATAAGCGGTATCTTTCCACCGAGTAAGGGGAAGATACTCTTCAATGATAGAGATATCACGGGTTTGGGTGCCTTTGATATTGCGATACTTGGTATTGGTAGAACATTTCAGGTAGTAAGACCCTTTTCAGAATTAACAGTTCTTGAGAATATCTTGGTGGCTTATGGGAGTAAGCACTATGGCAGTTTCTTTTCTTCTCTGTCCTTCTGGAAGAAGGACATGTATGTGGAGAGAGTTAGAGAATTCCTTGAAGAAACATCTTTATGGGAGTTTCGTGACAGAAAGGCAAAGACGCTACCACTTGGTCATCAAAGGAGACTTGAGATAGCAAGAGTTTTAGCGCTTTCGCCATCTATACTCCTTATGGATGAATCCTTTTCGGGTCTGAATTTTGATGAGATGGATGAGCTTAAGAAACTTGTGCGGAAGCTGAATGGTGGAGGATTAACCATTATAATTATAGAACACAATATGCCTGTTGTTATGGAGTTGTGTGAAAGGGTGGCTGTTTTGAATTACGGAAAGAAGATAGCTGAAGGTGCACCGGAGGAGGTAGTGTCAAATCAAGAGGTAATAGATGCATACATTGGAACAGGTGGGATTAAACATGCTGAAGGTAACTGACTTGGAGGTTTCTTATGGTGAGATAAAGGCTGTTAGAGGTGTATCTTTTGATGTGAAAGATGGTGGTTTAGTGGTGATTATAGGTGCAAATGGTGCTGGAAAGACGACCCTGCTAAGGGCGGTAATGGGGTTGAAGAAACCTTCTTCTGGTAGGATACTATTTGACGGGAAGGATATAACCAACCTTAAGGCGTATCAACGGGCAGCGTTGGGCATAGTCCTTGTGCCTGAGGGAGGTAGAGTATTTCCTCGCTTGTCTGTGAAGGATAACCTTATGCTGGGTGCCTACTTGATTAGGGATAAATCTGCCATTGATAAGACATTCGAGGAGGTGTGTGAAATATTCCCAAGGCTTAAAGAGAGGCTGCAGCAAACGGCAGGTACTTTGAGTGGTGGTGAGAGGCAGATGCTTGCCATAGGTAGGGCACTTATGAGCAGGCCTTCTATCCTAATGGTGGACGAGATATCTCTTGGATTAATGCCGAAGCTCGTTGATAAGGTCTTTGAGGTTGTTAAGTATCTTAATAGTAAGGGGTTGACTATATTGATGTCTGAACAGAATGCAAGCAAGTCTTTGGAGATTGCTACATACGGTTATGTCATAGAACTTGGAAGAGTGGTGCATCAAGGTTCTCCAGTGGAGCTTTCGGCTCTTGAAGATGTTAAGAGAGCATATCTGGGAGGTTAGTAATGCAGGTAGTAGAGAGTGTATTAATGGAGTTGAGGTCAAGGGGGTTTAATATTACTGAGAGGGATTTGTGTAGGGTACTCCGTGCATATAGCATGACAGATGATTTCTGGAAGGGTGTGGGAATATCGGAAGTACCAGTCTCTTACGTGGTTGAAGTATTGAAAGAGCTGCAAAGGGCTGGAGTGTTGCAAATAGGGGATACCATAGAGTTAACTCCTGAGGGACATAAGTTGTGTATTAAGAAGTGTGTTTTGTATCCGGAGAATCCCTGTGAGAGTTGTGGAGGTAGAGGTATAGAGCTTGATGATAGATTGAAAGAACTGTATAGGTCGTTTGTTGAAGTTTCTTCTAATAGGCCTGATGCTGTGAAAGAGTATGACCAGGCGTATGTTACGCCGGAGACCACTATCTATAGGGTGGCTATAGCACTCTACAGGGGTGATATTGCGGGGAGAAAAGTTGTTGTGCTTGGTGACGATGACCTTGTGAGTGTTGCTATATCCATGCTTGGTGTGGCGGAGGAAGTTGCAGTTGTTGAGGTGGATAAAAGGCTTATAGATTTCATACAGGATATAAAGAGAAAGTTGGATTTGCCTCTTAGTGTATTTCAATTTGACCTTTCTGATGGCATTCCCAGGGAGATGAGAGCTCACTTTGATGCATTCTTTACGGATCCCCCTGAGACAGAAGATGCACTTATGGCATTTGTTGGATGTGGCATAGATACCCTTAGAGGCGAAGGTAGTGCCGGATACTTTGGTGTGACAAGGCAAGAATCATCGCTATTTAAGTGGAGGAGATTCCAGAAGAGGCTGCTTAAAGAATATGATGTGGTGATAACTGACATTATAAAGAATTTTAGTGAGTATGTTGCATGGGGATATGGATATGAAAAGCAGGATATCCCACCATTGCGAGAAAAACCAGATGTAAATTGGTTTTATTCCTACCTTTACAGGATAGAGCTTTTGAGCGATATGAGTAAAGGAGTGCGGTACGGTAGGATAGTATATCAGGATAGGGAGAACAGTATCCTTGGGTAGGTGTGAGTGTTGGAGAGGATAATTGGTATAGATTTCGGTACCACCTATTCCGAAGTTGCAGTTGTAGAAGGTGGAAAACCGTTTATCATCCCCAACAAGATTGGCAAGAATGCTACTCCTTCAGTCGTTGCCTTTATGGATAATGGCACTACAGTAGTTGGAGAGGCTGCTAAAAATCAAGCAGTGTTGCATCCCGAAACAACCATACTTTCCGTAAAAAGGTTTATGGGTTCGGATTACCGCTTTGAGGTACGGGGTAAGGCATATCTACCTGAGGAAATAGCAGCAATTATACTTAGGGAGTTAAAAGGATATGCAGAAGATTATCTGGGTGAGCGTATCAGAAAAGCAGTTGTGACGGTCCCTGCTTATTTTACGGATTCTCAGAGACAGGCTACAATGGTAGCAGGGGAGATGGCGGGGATGGAGGTTGTAAGAATCGTGAATGA